>CADAIF010000006.1 GCA_902787905.1 uncultured Lachnospiraceae bacterium | reverse complement strand
GATCCTGCGGATCTGCTCCTTGACCTCTGCCAGGCCTACCATCTCATCCAGGGAAGCACGGCAGTCCGGCCGGGCCTTCTGCTCCGGGACTTTTTCGTTATCATCTTCGTCCCAGTCGTCAATGTCAATATCCTCGTAGACATTGGACATAAGACTCATCTCTATCAGTTTCCCGTGAATTTCATCCAGGTTTTTCCGGCCGAAGTTCCTGATTGCCAGGAGCTGCCTGTCGGACATCTTGCGCAGGTCTCCCAGTGTATGGATACCCGCCCTTTTCAGGCAGTTATAGGAACGGACCGTCAGCCCGAGGTCTTCCAGGGACATATCTTCCATGCTGCCCGGAACGAAAGAACTCTTCCTGGCTTCATCCAGGGCATCATTCACCATCTGTATCAGATAAGTTGTAAACTGGCGGACGCCTTCCTCATGGATGGGTGAAACAGGTCTGCCCTCCGACAGATCTAATGCTTCCGCCGAAGGCATCATGACGGCCAGTACCGTACGCAGTCTCAGGGGTATCGTCTCGTCAAGGCTGAGGAAAATAGCGGCCTCCGGGCCTTCGCCCTGGCCGGGACCGGCAAGAATCTGCAGAATCGCGCCGCTTTCCTTCAGGATCCGGATAGTGGCGGGGCCGGACACCCTGCTTAAGGGCAGGCAGAAATGCCTGCTGCTCCTGCTGCCGGTCATCGACATGCCGTAGAGCCACCGGCCCTCCGGGCAATCCTCCGGAAGGGCAGATGCATCCTTAGGCACAGCAGATGCCGCGTCACCCGCGATCCAGGCAACATCCTCAAGGGAAACGTCTGAATCGGAGAAAAGGCGGACCTGAAGCTTTCCGTCGCCATCAAAAGAAATCTGCAGCCCCATTAAAGTGCCTGCCGGCAGCATGGCTGCCGCGCTGAAGAACCTGTCCGCGAACTCCTTCTGACCGGATTCCGGCTGAGATTCCGCGAAAGTCAGGGCTGTCATCTGCTTAATTTCCGAGCTTTTTGTAATCATATGATGAAACATAGGTTATGCCTCCTAAGTGAAAAAAAGAATCAATGTGTCAACTCGCAATACATCCCGACCATTCCATCGGCATGCTCCCCGTCCCCTTATCACGGATCATGGCAGTGCAGGCACGCTCCCCGCCCCCTTAAAGCGGATCGCCGCGCGCTCCCCGGCCGGCGCCGGTATATTTGCGTATGCAATTGTCAAGGTTCAAGGTTCGGCATAACTGACGGCTCTCTAAAAAAGAGCGCAAAAAAGCCGATCATCTTATATGCTTAAAATGGGCAGACTGCTCCCGCAGTACTGCGTCACCTCCACATATAAAATCATCGACTTAAAAATTTAAAACACTATGTTTTTTAATTCGCCTCCCGGTCAAAAAAGCTTTTCAGTGAAGTCAGAGCCTCATCCCAAAGGCCTCTGCTTTTTTTCATGTACCTATTATATCGGTCCCAAAGGAAAAACTCCTCAAAAAAAACGGTATCTTCTGAAAAAACTTTAAAAGCACTCAGATAAATGATGCGGCCATCCCGGACCGTCAGGCTGATCTCCCTGGCCTCGGGGGCAAAATACCCTTCCACCATGCCCTTTCCTTTGTAGATGGTTACGGCCGGGTTATAGCTGTCGGGCTTCACTTCATCGATGGTCAGGCAGGTTTTCAGGCCAAGACGGTCTGTCAGGATAAACGCCTGTCCCACCGGATCTGCTGCCTTTAACAGGCCGCCGTCATCCGTCCAGTAATCTCCCTCCGCATTCCCGATGAGCCACTGGTCCGGATAATGGCCCGGAATCCATTCCGGTGAGATGACATCTTCGGGCACAGGTTTAAAATAGGCCTCCGGCAGATGGAGCGCCTCCATCAGCCGGAAGAAACCGGCCCTGTCCTCGGGAAGCGCCTCAGCCTCCGGCAGACCCTTGTCCTCATCACGTCTGTAAAGGAGCCAGGGCTGATCCGCTGCACTGTCCGGTGCTTTTCCGGTCTTCCACAGCTTATGATCCTCAGAAAAAGCGTCCCAGGAGGCATTCCTGATACGAAGAAGCAGGCCATTTCTCCAAAGAAACATTCTGAAGGCATCAAAAAGGGCCGCCTCCATTTTCGTCTGCCGTTCCTCCTGAGTCATAAAACCCCTGCGGACCATCTGAGAAAGCTTACGAAACTGCCCGTACAGACCATCTATATGGGCAGTCAGCATTTCATCTGTCAAAACCGGCTGACGAATCATTGCTCTTTTTTCTCCTTTTCTGCGTCGATCTCCTTTTTCAGAATTTTGGAAAACTCCACCGCTGTACTGACCAGCAGACTGGCGATCCCTGTATAGGCAATGACCTTGCCGATAAGTTTGGTTCTTTTAAGCAGGCTCATACGCACACCTCCGTCTTAGAGTCTGAAACCGATCTGGACACGGCCGCGGACCTTATCATTGCAGCCCTCGACGCAGCCGGCGGCCTCCTCGAAATCCCTGAGGGTCAAAACACCGCTGTCGCTGCCGGCCAGCTGAATACGGGTCAGGAATTTGCTGACCGTACACTCAAAGAAATTGTTTACATAACGGCCGTTGGAAAAGTCCGAAGACTTAAATACGGCATCATCCAGCTTCTCAAAATAAGAACGCACGGCGGCTTCAAGGCCTTCTCCCGGCTCAAAACCGCGGGACCGGACCAGTTCCATATAAAGATCCGCCAGCCGCTCCCGGCTGTAGTCCGGAAAACTGATGGTTTCCGGCGCGGCCGCCGCCAGATCCGGATCCGCCGCCATCAGCTGACGGATGTTCTGGGGCGTGCCCGAAAGGATGATCAGCATATCATCCGGATGGTCATGCATCTGGACCACCAGGGCCTGCCTGGCCTCAGCGGAATAGGCTTCCGATTCCTCATCATCACCCAGAATACCCGCTGCCGCATCCACAAAGAGAACGGCACCGTAAGCATCCCGGCAGATGCGGGAAACCAACGGGCCTGTGCTGCCGGCGCAGCTGCCGATCAGGGCGTCGCCGCTGCACTCGATCACCAGGTCTCTTTCCAGAAGGCCTTCTTTGGCCAGCATCCCGGCCAGTACATGGGCTGCGGTAGATTTACCCGTACCGTGACCGCCCACAAAGCACATATGGATCAGTCCGCCCTTGCCCTCTTTCTTGATCTTACGGATACGGGCCACGGCCGCCCTGAGACTGTCCGCCACCTCACCCTTCAGACCGGACATAGAGTCCAAAGCATCCGCCATATCTGTGGGATGGTATTCCTCCGGTGTCACGGAAACCTCATCACCACGGATCACCGCGTCATCCTCATCGTTCTCGCAGACCACGCTGCGCAGCTTGCCGTAGACCATCTCATCCGCGATACGGCGGACCGTCTTGAAGCCGTAATATCTGCCGTCGGAGATCTCCTCCTGCAGACGACGCCTGACGAAAGCCCGCCCGGATTCATCCGACGCGTAGCCGTACTCCGCCAGCATCTGCAAAACAGCTTCTGTATACTGGTCAAAGGAAGGCGGGACGAACTGGACCGTCTCCAGATTCAGCACATCCATCAGGGCATTGCGCACCTTCAGCAGGGCTGTATTTTCAAGATAAGGCACCAGAAAAACAGGGATCAGGCGGTTAGCCGCCATGACCTCCTGGATCTGGGTCAGGAAAGTTGTAAATTCATATTCTGTCACGGCATCGATCAGGCAGGACAGGTCCAGAACCACCACCTTGTCCGTGATCCGGGCCAGCACCTGGATCACGTTGCTGTTGATCAGACTGTCCTCATAGTTGCCGGAGATGTCGCCGATCTCGACCACTGTCACCGGTGCATCAACCAGTTGATCCGCATTCAGCAGGTTCGCCAGTGCCCAGGCTGCCGTGGTAACGCCGCCGCCCGGTTCAATGGAAAAGAGCCAGGCTCTCTGCAGGGCCACCCGCTCCAGATGTCTTTCTTTCAGCAGGGGTGCCATCTGGTGAAGCTCCTCGCACATGGCGGTCAGCTCCTCAAAACCGATCAGTTTCCGCATGCCCTCCAGCAGCTGGTCGCCTGTTGTGCCCTCGGGGGCCTGATAGGGACTGCGTCTGCTCATTTCTGCACCTTCTTCAGATGCGGCCATCGCTTCGTTTTCTCTGTCTGTCATGCTCGTCATACCTCCCTGCGAAATATGTTTTCACTTATGACAAAATTATATCACAAAAGGGAAGAGGGAAAAAGAGGCGCGCATCATCCGATCATTCTCAAAAATGTAAAATCAAAAAAATCCTGTGGTTTTTTTCTGTTTTGCCGGACTAAGCAGGTACGACACTGTAAGAGAGGAAAAAAGGAGGAGCCCATGGAAGATTTTAAAGCGATCACGATGTATCAGTGCAGCTACTGTGGAAAGATTTTCAAGACAGATCACCGTCACCACTGCAAGTTTAATCCGGCCGGAAGGAACTGTTTTTCATGCAGGTACTTTGACAAAATCACGGAAGTGACACATACGGACGTCATGCCGGAATATGATCTGCCCTTTGGCGGCGATGAGGATGATGACGATACTTTAAAGCCCGGTGAAACCTTCACCTGGACCGAACATGTCATCTGCTGCGGCAAATGTCCGGACAGGCAGGTGAGCCTGCAGACTCTTTCCGCACGGCAGTGGCAGCTGGCCTGCCCCGACTGGGAAATGCAGGAGGGCTTCACAGGCAAGGACTCCTATGTGGAGATGCTCAGAGTTAAAAGAGGGGTATAAAAAGAATCGGGGGATGCGGTGTTTCGCATCCCCCCTTATTGTTGTTTTATAAACGGTCAACTACTAATGTGTTGAATTTCCTCGCTTTTGCCCACCTGTGCGCATAAGAATCATTCTGTACACAGAAAAGAGCGGTCGGCTTTTCTCCGAAGGCCATTCTTTCAATGGCGCCGACACTCGGCGGCAGAATAACCAGCTTCAGGTTGGGGCATCTGTTGAAAGCGAACTCGCTGATGGTCTCACAGCCGGCGGACAGATCGACCAGCTCCAGCTTTTCGCAGCCCGCAAAAGCACTTGCCCCGATATACTTGAGAGAGCTCGGGAACTCAACCTTATAAAGATCCTTGCAATTGAAGAAGGCGTGATCCGAGATACAGGTCACCGTATCCGGCGTCTTAAAGGACGGCACAGCCTTTCCGGCAAAGACAAGCCTTCCGATGATCCTCAGATCCAGGCCTTCCACCTGTTCCATCGGATGGACCTCTCTGATCTCCTTTGAAGCCCCGAGAAGAACACTGCCGTAATCGTCGATACATTTATAAACGACATTGCCCATTCTAACGGCCGGAGACGTCATGGTCGTATCATCGTAAGCATAGTAATCGGTTCCGTACAGGTCATCCAGGACCCATTGAAAAGCAGACTTATGGCTGGCTTTAAAGAGGACGAGTCCATTCGGGGTCCCAAGCTCCTTCAGCCACTGCTCCAGTTCCAGTCTGTCATTCGTATGGCGGCAGATAAAACTGCCCTTCTTAGCTTCTTCATAGGCATAGGCCATATCCGGTCCCACCAGAAGCACCACATCTGCCGTCGTCATCTTCGCGATCCGGCGTCCGATCTCCCGGTGCTTCTCCGCCGATTCATCTCCAAGGTCCGGAACCTCTCCGAAAACAGCGATTTTCCTGTCGCCCTTCGGCACAGTAATGGTTTTCAAAACCTCCATGGAAGTCTGAACGGATTCCATCGTGGTGCTGTAACAGTCCGCATAGACTCTGTGCTTTCCGTACTGGGTCAGGTTCTGGCGGACATTGCCTGTCCGGTAATTTGCCAGCGCACGGACGATCTTTTCCCTGGGCACATCACATAAAAGACCCGCCGCAAAGGCCGTCAGCGCGTTGTAAACATTGTGAAGGCCGCAGAGATTCAGCCTGGCTTTTGTCCTCAGACCGCCATTATTGTTCTCAACAATATCAAAGAAGATCTTTCCGTTCTTCTCCACAATATTTTCGGCAATAATATCGGCAGATGTATCCTTAATGGCGATGCGGATGATCTGATGGCGGTAAGCCACCTTGTTCAGATGCTCGTCGTCCCAGTTGATAATGCCGATGCCGCCGGGAGCGGCATTGCGGTCCAGTGCCGTTTTCTCATACAGGAGCAGCTCCTGCTTGCCTCCGTAATTGCCGATATGGCCATTACCGATATTGGTCAGGGCAAAAATTTCCGGACGAAGGATACGGGAAGTCGTTTCCAGCTGGCCCAGATAGGATCCTGAGCATTCCTGGACATAAACTTTAAATTCGTCTTTCAGTTTAAAAACGGTCTCTGCGATCTGCGTCGTTGTATTCCGGTTGCCCGGCACCTTAAAGGTTTTATGATGACTCCGCATCACAGCCGCCAGCATCTCCGTGGTTGTTGTCTTTCCGATACTGCCGGAAACAGCCACCGTCCTGCCTTTATACTTCTTCTTCCTGAAGGCGGCCATCTCCGTCATAAAGCTGTAGACATGGGGTCTGGGCACAAAAGGAATCGGGAGATTACCAAGGATCTCCGCCCTGTTAGGATAAGAGATAATGCAGGATACGCCTTTTCGCTGAACCTTGTCAGGCGCCATATCTATACGCCTTGAGGAAAGGAAAACATCGCCTCTTTTGGCGCCGGACAGCGTGTAGGCAATATCTCTGCTGATATCCTTGCGGGTATCATAAGAGGCATCCATCGGATTCTCTGTCTTGAGATAATTCATCAGCGTATCCAGAGAAATGGGGCCGGTCTCAATTTTCCGGATACTCTCCCCCTGAGCTTTCGTGTAGAAGAAATGATTAAACATTCCCTCCGAAAGAAGCGGGATCT
The DNA here is from genome assembly GCA_902787905.1 of uncultured Lachnospiraceae bacterium. Lineage (GTDB taxonomy): Bacteria > Bacillota > Clostridia > Lachnospirales > Lachnospiraceae > UBA2912. Next base: position 28,134 of record CADAIF010000006.1, on the reverse strand, counting down.
CCGGATGATCTCCTAAGAGATCATTGTCGGCACCTTCCATGGAAATGGATGCCTGAGCTTCCTGAAGCTTGTATTCACGCCACAACTGCTGATCCATCACTGCCTTATAAGAGACACCGCGGATCTTACTGATCCTGACCAGCTTGCAGTAGCAGTCATAGGCTGACCAGCCCGTCTTCTCCATCAGCTCCCTGATCATTTTTGAAGTCGGCCTGTCGTTATTGACCGTGATTTCTGATGTCTCTGTTGTCTTTGTTGTCTCTGATTCTGTCATATCTTTCTTATTATTTCTCAAATGCGGTAAATGCAGCATCATAATGGCCCCACCTTCGATCCAATCGTTTTTATGATATAGTCGTAAAATTCCTTTTTCCTGGCTTTTGGCACCGTCCGGTTCCAGTTGTCGGAGACAGCCACCGGCGCCCACTGGTTATCATCGATCCTGACGTAGCAGTGACAGGGGATATAATTGTTTTCCTTCAGGACCACCCTGCCGTCCGCGTCTCTGGTCAGACAGATCCTCACGATCACGGAGTCCTTGTTGCCCGGGACCTGATTCATGATGGTCTGGAAATTGCCTGTCGAATAAAAACAGGGAACCTCCCTGCCGTCAGTCGTCTTCAGCAGGTCATAAACCTGAACCAGATGCGGATTGGCGCCGACAATATAATCTGCCCCGGCCTCTGCCGCTTCCATGGCTTCCCGGCGCTGCTCATCGGTAATGGTCCGGAAGTTCTTTTTGCCCCAGTGCATGTAGAAGATGATATACTCGGCACCGTCAGCCCTGCAGGCCTTAACGTCCTTTTCTGCCCTCTCCTTATTAAAGATGTTCAGATGTACATCTTTTTCCTGCTGGGTAAAATCCCTGTCTTTGTTATTGAAACCGGTATCCTGGGTCATATAAGCCATAAAGCCGACCTTGATCCCATTGACATCCAGAATCAGATATCGTTTTTCCTGATCATTCAGAAACACGCCTGTCCGGGGGAACCGGTAACGGTCCACCTCGCCGATGGTTTCCAGGAGTGCTCTGACGCCGCCGTCGCAGTTATGATTGTTGGCCATAGCGGTCACATCGAAGCCGCCGTAACGGACAGCTTCAAGATATCTGGAAGGCGCGTTGCAGTTATTAAAATTATTGATGTAGACTTCATCAGACATATAGGGCCAGCCAGGGGCCAGCAGCGTCTCCAGATTTGCGATAGACAGGTCTGCCGAAGCTGTGATCTCTCTGACGTAGGCAAAGCTGTCTGTAAAGTCCCAGCCATGGACCGGATCATACTGCCGGGTCATCTGGAGCTTGCCGCACATCAGATCACCTACCATCATAATGACGGCCTGATCTGTCTTCTCCGCAGCCGGATTTTCCCAGTGGCCTGTGCTTTCATTCAGATGATAACGAACAGGAAGTTCATGCAAAGGCGCAGCTCCTGCACGATTGACAACCACATGGCTTGTAACGCCTCTGCCCAGTGACGGACTCGAATAAAGGATTTCACACGCACCTGTGGCAATACCGGTGATCATGCCTTCCTGGTCTACCGCGGCCACTGCAGGGTTGGTACTTGCCCATACGCCATCCTCAGGTTCACCCCAGCCGTAAACGGCCTTAAGCTTTCTTCTGATTCCGTCGTACATGTAGGTGACCGCCCGATCTATACGAAGCTCTGTCACATACTCAGCCGCAGCAGGAGCCACAAGCTCACTGAAAACCGGGTCGCCCTGACTGTTTTTAACATAACTGCGGACGGTATAGTAAACGATCTTCTTTGAATGATCAAAATCCCCGTCCCTGTAGGTCCCGATATTCCGTCTGGGAGCTGTGTAGATCAGCTCGTAGGGACCTTCCTTGTCATATGCGCGAAAAACCTCATAGCCGTCTGCCACCGCCAGTTTTTTCCAATAGAACTCTATACCTTCTCTGGAAATATCTGAAATCTTCAGACCGTAGGGTCTGTCCGGCACACGTTCATCTGCCGGTTCGGCAGTAATAAACTTCTCCATCACATGCCGCATCCCCTGTTTTCTGGGAACATAGGGCAGCTGTAAAAGCTCGGCGCCGGGATGCGAATTGACCTCGATCAGCACCGGTCCGTTTTCCGAGATGGCCACATCCCAGCCGAAATAACCCGGCATCAGCCTGCAGGCCTTCTCCAGCATCTCCTTCATTTCCTGAACATAAGGCACCTGAAAGCCTTCGATCGTCGTTCCGGTATCCGGATGGACTTTATGAACCTGTCCCGCATAATCAAAGGCATCGGTGACGATCCGGCCTGTGTCCAGATCCAGTGCCGCCACCATGCCGCCCTGATGGGCATTATCTGTATAAGCCTCGCCCCGGCACATACGCACAGCCGCATAAGCAAAGTAAACCTTGTTTGTTTCCAGCCCCGTATAAGGCGCTGCCGTACACAGCGTCACGACCCGGATCGTGTTGATCCCGTTTAATGACAGCTTCTGCATATCCGGATGCTGGCTGACAAAGCCCTCCACCACGCCGTCCGGCATCTGGAGCACCTTTTTGTATACCTCCTGAAGAGTTTCCCGGCTCATGTCAAAAATCGTGATGCCGGCTCCGGCGGATGCATTCTTCGGCTTATAGATCAGCTTCTTCTGCCCTGCAAAGGTCTCAAGGAACTGCTTTTCATCCATGTTGCTGCTGACCATCCAGGGTCTGCCAAGGTAATCCCGGAAACGGGGCAGAAAAAGCTGCTTGTTCCAGGCAAAGCGGATGTTCTTCTTGTCGGTATTGAATTTATTGACAATGATATCCGCGTCACGTTTCAGAAAATACTGTTTCTGCTGCTCCTCCGTGCATTCCCAAAGTCTGAACCCCAGATAATACTCAAAGGTGGCGCCGACTTCGTTTTTGGCACGGATCATCTTTTTCCTTGCAGTCTCATAATCCCAGCCGGTCTGGGCGCAGACAGCCCTGATCCGCTTCCTGCGAAGCTCCTGCAGTCGTTTTTTCTTCTCCTCATCGGTTTCTGTTAGTTTTGCCATTTATATCCTCCTGATCATTATGGTCATTCGGTCACTTCTGTATGCTTTACATCTGTATCTGTATCGGCCTCTGCCGCTTCAGTCTCCTCCACAGGCGGCTCCCACAGATATTCTCTCATCCTCGGCCTGATGCCGCGAACGCCGCTCTTCTTCAGCAGATAAGGCGCGCTGACCAGGGCCGGCGCCGGTCTGTCGGTGATGCCCACAAGGACCGGACGCTGATCTGTGATCACCAGATCCCAGCCCAGATAGCCGTAGACTCTGCAGCGTTCCATCGCTGTCTGTACCAGCTCCAGGGCCTCCTCAAACATGGGCACCTGGAAACCGTTGAAGGTCACACGGGAGACCGGCTGGGTCAGACGGCGATGACAGTCTGCCGTAACGCCGGCGGAAATGACGATACCTGTTTCCTTATCGACCACCATGTTGTACTCACCGTTGTAGAACTGGTGGGCCTGGCCTTCCTCACCGCCCACGCGAAGGATCACATAGGCGATATCGGACATCGGGCCATCCTTCGTCACCGGCTGGTCTTTGGAGGAGACCGTCACGATGCGAAGCTTGACCATGGCGCCCGGAGAAAGGGCCTCCAGCGCCTCATGCTGGGTCAGGCATTCCTCCACCATACCGGGAGCCATCTGTGTCAGATGCTCGCAGACCGCGCCGGCATTTTCCGGTGTGACATTGAAGATGACCAGATTCCTGTCCGCCGGATCCAGGGGCCGGTAGATGACCTGACTGCAGCCCTCAAAAAGCTCCGCGAACTGGTTGGGACGCAGTCTGGTATTCAGCGCCCAGGCTCTGCGGATAAACTGGCGGAAGGTCCGGTAGAATTTCTCCGGGCTTGCCAGGGTCTCCAGGAAACGTTCATCGGTATTGTAGCGCTCCTCCAGCTGATAAGAGAGGGCGTTCAGGAAGATCCTGTTCCTGACCACAGGCTTACGGATACCCATCTTATAGCGATAGTACTCTTCCTCCGTACAGCCGGTCCGGACCAGAATCCTGACGTAGTCCTTCTGCTTCTTGACGGGCACCTTCCACATATTGGTCCTGTCATAGAAGGTAAAGGAGGCGCCGGTGGTCCTGGACGCTGTCTGCATACGACTGAGGGCCTGCTGGCGGTTCCAGCCGGTTTTTTCCATGACGGAGACCAGGCTGCGCTCCCGCTGCTCTCTGAGGATCTCCTGATCCTTCAGATAATCTCCCAGCTCTTCCTGCGGAATCATAAACAGGCTTCTGCGGGCGTAGTCCACATAGGTCACACCGTGCTCGGCATAAGCCTCATCCATGACCCTCCTGGCCTTTTTGTCGGACCAGAAAGTTTTCTTCATGACCAGCGCCACGGCTCTGTCATTGACCGTTCCCAGACGCTCCTCCAGGGGCTGGGCTGTCAGCGGCACTTCCTCAGACTGGCTCTGCTTCTGCCTCAGATCTGCCGCCACCTTAAAGTAAGTCTTGAATTTATTGTAGGGTTCCGGATCCTCCTCATTGCGGATGAAGAAAAGATCCGCTTCCTTCATGATCTGCTCGTAATCCTCTTTTTCGATCCGGCCGCCGGCGTACTCGTCGATCAGAACCTTTTCGCTGACGAAGATCTTGCCCGGATCCTTCACCTGAAGATTCCTGTCCACAGGCTTACGGTAGAGCATGTAGTCGGCGAAAATACCCGGCAGGTTGACGCCGCATCTGGTGAAAGCGTAGCCGGAAGCGCCGAGACGCATGTTGATCTCCACAAAATAGATGGTGCCGTCCGCCGTCTCCACAAGGTCGATGTCGTAAAGACCGTCGAAATTCAGGCTTCCCATGAAATCGATCAGCTGGTCTGCCAGAGGCTGCATCTCCGACAGGGGCAGGATCTTACCGGTCAGGGCCACGCCTCTGTGCTCGGCACTGCCGCCCTTCACTGCCACGAAGGCCGCCGGGCCGATGGCTCCCTTCTTTGTGCTGACGCCCAGGATAGAGTATTCATTAACGATCTCCGCGTAGTCCTCCACCAGCATCTCGATCCGGCGTCTCTCGGAAAAGACGGTCAGCCAGCCGGCCAGCTCTTCCTTCGTATCGCACCGGTGCATTCTGGACTTGGCTGCCAGACGGCTGACATTGGGCTTGATAAAGCAGGGGTAGGTGACGGTATCCGGAATGGTGAACATGCCGCCCTCAGCCACGATCACGCAGCTGCCCAGTACAGGCAGACCTGCGGCCCGGGCCAGCTCCTTCTGAACGCCCTTGCACATCATACGGTTGATCTCGCCCTGGGTATCCGCCACGTTGGGCATGATATAGTAAGGCTTCAGCTTATCGTAATACTGGTCGGCCACAGAAGCCACCAGGTCGTCGGCAGGCACCAGAAGCATCTTGACCTGCTTATTGGCCTTCTTGATCAGCTCATCCAGCAGGGTCTTATCTTCCCGTTTGGTCACAGCGATATAGTAAGCCTTGACATATTTACTGAGGCGGTCCACCTCGATCCCTCTGAGGGGCTCGTCTTTGCCCGGCAGGGTCTGGTAAACATGCAGGATCTCAACCTCATAGCCGGCCTCGCCCAGAGACCTGGCAATGCTCAGGTTGGAGCAGTAGTTTCTGCCGGCCACCATGACTCTGGGACGGCGGTTAAAGCGCTTACGCTTATTCTCAGCCTTGATCTGAGGATAGCCGTCTTTGATCCGCTGCCTGCGCAGCTTTCTCTGGCGCAGCCAGCGGGCCAGTCGGTTCTGCCTGAACCAGCGGCGGATCTTCCTTTTCAGAGCCTTCAGCTTTTTGCGGAGCTTGCGGAAAATGGGCCTGTTATAGGTTTTATTCGCGAAGGCCTTCCGCTTCTCTTCCCTGATCCGGTTGTTTTCCGTCGTCTGAAATTCATTGTATTTGTCCAGATAAGGGCCCGGGTCTTCCTCACTGTAAAGGAGACCGAAATCCGCGTCATTCATGCGGCGGTCCAGCACCTGTCTGGTCATAAAGCCGTGGAGATAATCCTCCCAGGCCACTTTTTCATAGATAAAGTTGGCGCCGTAACGGTCCACCTCCGCCATGGCCGGATCATGGGTTCCCCAGACGATCTCGTCCACCGTCACCGCCGGCAGATTGGCGCCGCTCTTGAAATAAGCAAAGTTGGGGCCGCCGCTGCGCAGGTTGACCTCATTGAAATAAACCTGACCGCCATTGGCAATGTTGAACTCCATATCGAACATGCCCGTATAATGGAAGTGCTGCATCATCTCAACGATCTTCGGACAGTTCTCCTCCAGCCACTCGAAGGGATAGATCATACCGGACAGTGTAACGCCCTTCTCATACTTGGCCACACAGGTCTTTCGGATGATGGCGGGAATGATGATCTGCTGATCAATGCAGACACCGCTCAGGTCAATCTCCTCTTCAATCTTCAGGAACTCCTGGACCAGGACCGATCTGTTGGGCCGCTTGTTGCGAAGCCTGGTCAGATGCTTTCTAAGGTCTGCCTTTGTCTTGCAGACCGCCATTTCGGATTTGTAGCCTGTGATACTCTCGATCGGCTTGACAAAGCAGGGATAGACCATGTCCTCGGGAATTTTTAAGGCCGCCCCTCCCAGAGGAACGATCCACTCCTGGGGGGTCAGAATCTCTGCCTCTTTGGCCAGATGTCCCTGAAAGTCCTTGTCCATGGCCCGGATCATGGAGCCATTACCGCCGCCGGAGATTCCCGGCATCAGGAAGATGTCATCAAGATCCTCTCTGTTCTCATCCATGATAGACGCCGTATAATCATCTGTAGGAAAGAGAACCGGCTTATCCTCATACCTGCCTTCATAAGCCAGGAGGGCTTCCCTCAAAGCCTCGTCCGTCTCATCATCCGCGTGGAATTTAGGTGAGATGACCTCCTTAAACTCATGCACGTATTTGCTCTTCTGAATAAAACCGGTCAGGCCCGGCATCCTGGCACTGGCGATCACATCCACCATGTACCCGGCGGCGCCCAGGGACCTGATCACGCCGACGCCTGTCGCAAAACTTCTTGTCAATACGACGACCAACTGTTTGCTTCTGTCCATACTACATACTACCCTCTCTACTCACTCAGATACGCTTTAAGCGCAGCCCTGTCTGCCTTACCATTATGGTTTGTGGGAATGGTCTCAAGCTGCATATATTTTGACGGCTTCATGTAGGTCTGCAGGTTCTCGCCCGCATAGGAAGCCAGTGCATCCTCAGCGGCTGTACCCGTCCAGAAAAGAAGGATACGGTCGCCCTCCGGATCGTACAGGCAGGCCGCCTGATCAACGCCGGGCACCTGCAGAAAGGCCTCTTCCACCTGTTCGGGACTGATCCTGTAGCCGGCATGTTTAAAATAGGTATCCTTTCGGGATGTAAAATACCAGGCGCCGTCCTCACCGATCCGGACCATGTCGCCGGTATGATAGAACCTGTCAGATGTATTTTCAGGCAGGTCGATGCCCAGCAGGTCTCCGGCAACGCAGATCTCGCCGACAGCCCCGGTCTCTGTCACTTCCTGACCCGTTTCATCCAGAAGCGCCACTTCATAACCCGGGAAGGTGTGGGTCAGCGGCGTCACATCTCCGGTCACCGGCGCCTTCACCACCTGATAGAGGCAGTTGCCAGTCATTTCAGAAGTACCGTACAGGTTCACATAGCAGATATCCGGCCTGTACTTCAGCCATTCGTTCATATATCTGGCCTGAAGGGCTTCGCCCACGAAAAGCACCCTTTTCAGCGAAGGCATCTTAAAGGTCTCCGGCACATGCAGCAGGCAGAAATTCTTCAGCAGGGACGGGGTAAAGACCACGCTGGTCACGCCGGCCTTTTCCATATAGGCCGCGTCTTCCGGCGGCATGGCTGTGCCCATGGGCATAATGACCATCTTCGCGCCGCAGTAAAGCATGGTATAAAGGTCCTTGGTGAAGGCGTCAAACATCAGAGACAGCTTGCTGCCCAGGATATCGCTGTGAGAAAATCCGAACAGAGAAACATAGGAAGCGATGAACTCCACCATGGCGCCGTGGCTCTTGACCACACACTTGGGTGCGCCTGTGGTGCCGGAGGTGTAGATGCCGAAAAGCGGATCCTCCGGAGCAAAGCCGCTGCGGACAGACCTCATCAGGCCCTTGTCCGCCTCATTCTCCATCATCTCGTCGTAAAGCTCCAGCTGGGCGTCCAGATCAAAGATCTCATCCCGTCGGGCATTGTAATTCCAAAGCACCGCCTCAGGCTCGGCCATGGCCACCAGCCGTTCCATCTGGTCAAAGGGCAGGTCCTCATCGATGGGCAGATAATAGTTGCCGCTGCAGACAACGCCCAGGAACATGGCAATGCTGTGGACATTCCTGCGCTCGATGACGACGAAGGGCCGGTTGATGCAGCCGTACTTTTCCGCCAGATAGGTACCAATGATCTGAGCTTCGTTCTGAAGCTCCGCGAAGGTCAGCGTTCCCTCATACTGGTCTGTCACCGCGACCTTGTCCGGCGTCTGGCTGACAGCGTTGGCCAGAAGATCCAGCACCGTGACCGGGTCATCCGGGAAATCGAAGGGCTCATCCGCAGTCTCCGCGGTATCTGCAGCAGCCTTACTGCCGGTACCGGCCAGAGTTACCGTGGTGGCCGCCGCTGCAAAGGCTTTCTCCTCGCCGGCCTTCCGTTTTTCATAGCTTTCCACGTCAATGTTGATGACGGAAGCGGACATTTCCGACTCCGTGTTCTCTCTCAGACACTGGTTGACCAGTCTGACAATGGCATCGATCGTGTTGAAATGGTCCACATCGATATCCATGGGAGAGATCCGGATATCATAATGGGATTCCAGCTCTACTACCAGAGAGACGATCTCAATGGAATTGTAAATACCGCTGGTTACCAGATCCTCACCCTCCCGGACCTCCGGGTTCACCTTCTGGGCGATTTTCAGAATCTCTTTTGCTGTTGCCTTGTTCATTCTTTCCTCTCCATCCGATATTCATCGGTCTCATTTCTGTAGATAGTCACTTTCTGTGTCCTGTATTCACGGTTCAGGGTACGGTTCACCGTCACCACTGACCGGTAATAATCAATATAATCATTGAACCATTCATCAAAGGTCCGCATACGGATCCGCTCCTCCGTGACCTTTTCCATGTAAAGCCTGTCCTCTGTGGCAAATTTCAGGTCCAGGGCTTTGGCCACGCAGGGCAGGATGGGCTCCTCAGAAGCTACCTGGAAATAGGCGCCTGTCTCCTTGCAGCGCTTTTCCACCGCGTCGATCTCCGGCCGCCAGTTTTTCCCCAGATAATCACTGAACCTGCGGGCATACTCGAAAAAGATCACATCGTTGGCGTGGATGCAGTCCTTGAACATAAGCGCGTCCTGATAATGGTCTCTGACGAAGTCGTAGATGGGCACGTCCGCCTTGGCATCCATGATCTGCAGGATACGCAGGGCATTCTGCAGATTCTTTTTTATCTCCTCTTCGCTGAACAGGTCGGGCTTCTTCAGCCTGGCCAGGATCTCCTTATTAGACCGCCCCCGAAGGATCATCAGGTTGACAAACTTAATCTGATAAAGGAAGGGATAGCGGATAATGCCGAAAAGGGAAATACCGATATTCCTTCTCTGGAAATTGGCGATCTTGTAAGGGGCGTAGCCTCTGAAAGAAATCTGCGGCAGGAAAATGGTCCTTGTTCCCGGCGCGATCATCTTCATGACATCTACGTCCATGACGCCCTGATTGACCAGCAGAGGCGCGTGGACCAGAATGTCGCACAGCTTCGCCGAGGCGACGAAATCGTCAAAGCCCGGCGCCGACCGCATGGTCTCCCGTCCGATGTGGTAAAAGAGCATACAGTACTCATCCGCCGCACTGGTCAGATCCAGGATCTGCTTGACGCCGCCCAGCTCACAGTAGCCGCAGAAAAGCAGCACAGGCAGGCCCTTTTCAATGGCGTCAAAAAGCTTCCAGTAGGTAAAATGCCGGCCCACCTGAAGACCTCTTCTGAGCAGGTCGTCCCTGGTCTGGGCATAGGGCGGGATCTGGTCGATATTGTGGATAAAGGGCTTGCAGATGATCACATAATCATCCCAGCTGATCTCCGCTTCCGAGAAGGGGATGACCTCATACATCTCCGAAAGCCTGGGGTCCACACGGTCCATGGCCTCATCATCCGCGATGATCAGACCTATGTTCAGGGCTTTCTCATATTTTGCGATAAAGTCGTAAGCCAGAGCATCTGCCCCGTAAATCATGACCGGCCCCGTCCTGGCCCTCAGGCTGATATAAGCCTTGGTCACCGGATCCTCAGGCAGGAAGGAAAGGAGCTCATTGCCCCTGGGGTAGGTGCCGGCTCTCAGACGGAAGCCCGTAAAGGGCAGGCTGACCTGATAATTGAAGAAACCGGCCTGCTTGCGGTCCTTCTCATTGGCGGAAAAGAACCAGATCAGATCTTCATGGCCCGTCAGCTTGCCGCGGCCGTAAAGGCCGTACCGCCGCAGACGGACAGAAACCAGCTTTTCCCTTAAGGTCATGTCCGCCTCTGATCCCAGCAGACAGTAGTCATGCTCAGGATTCAGGATAAAAACCGGCTTGCCCTTGTCGATCCGCGGGCGGATATTCGACAAAAATTCCGCTTTTTCGACATCTTTACAGACAAAAATGGATTTGGTCAGGCTGAGACTGAGCTTTCGCCTGTCCGCCATCTCGGAGAATTTCACACTGCACTCCGGATGCACCACCCGCAGATAGGTGTCGATCATGACCTGTGACAGCCCTTTATACTGAATCTGCTTATAGCCGTTCTTCTCACAGTAACGGACGATATAATCCAGACGGGTATAGGAAGGCCAGTCAAAAACAAAGTCATTGGGAATGATCTCCCATTTTCCGGCTCTTAAGCAGACAGAGCTGTGAACGCCGTTGCCCACCGAACGCACCTCCGCAAGGGGCGGTGCCTCGGGCCTGGCCAGAAGCTCCACCGGTACATAGCCGGCCAGAAACTGTGTATGGTAAAAGCCGGACTTCATGCCATCCGTCAGGGCGTACCTGGGATGGATCTTGAACAGGACCGGCAGGTCTTCTTTATTAAAATAATCCAGGAAAGCCTTGTACATGCTGACATATTCCCGGGTGATCCTTCGTCTGGGGTTCCTGAACCAGTAGGAATCCGAAACCAGCAGCAGATAGGGCCCGTCCGTGTAATCCTCCGGTCTGAAGCAGAAGAATTCACACAGGTCCCTGTAGGTCTTCTCATCCAGGTCCGCCAGCAGGCCTGTGATATTCAGCCCCTTCATGGCTTTTCCCTTATGGTCGCCGGAAGTGAAGCCCTCCCGCAGAACCAGAATATCCGTCACATAAGGGCCGTCCGCGTTCAGAACCCTGTGCCTGCGCTGCAGATTGCTGAAAAAGAACTTGTCCGGCGCGTCCAGATAGTGATAGATATCTTCATTCAGCCGGCCTTCGTAGGCAGCCAGGACGGTCACCGGCGGCAGATGCTTTGCCTGGGCCAGATAAATGCCGAAGGAATTCCACTCGTCAAAGGACATGTAGATATGATCATAGTCCTGAAGGCGCATGCCGAAGCCGGCCAGGATCTCCTCATAGGCGGAGACAATGGCACTTACCGTCCCCTCCTCCGTCGGCCGGTTGAGAAAGATCTCGTCATGAACGGCCGCAAAACGCCCGAAGGGTGTTTCCTTCCCTGTCAGGCTTTTCAGGAAATCCACAGTCTCTGCAGAATTCTTGATCTCCTGAACAATGAAATCCGCCTGCGCACGGCCCTCTTCGGCCGATATCCGGTGCAGAAGGCTGTACAGAAGATAATCATACTGTCCGACAAAATACAAAAAATGGCTCATACGTGAAAGTGACCCTGTTTCTCCAAAAAAGATGTGTCCGGTCCGCCAAGGCAGACTTTCCAATTTAACATATCGGTTCATTATAGCCCATTTGTCTGCATGATACAACACACAAAAGACTGATTCTTTCGTTTTTCAAACAAAAAACAGCGAAGGGACGTATTAACATCTCTTCGCTGTTATTTTGTCTTAGTTCTGGCTTATCAGTCCGAACAGTTCCCGGCGGATCTGGAAATAATCCTCACCCAGGACCCGGCGGCTGTTGCCGGCCTCATAGATCCGTTCCGTGTAATCCAGCTGCATGTCCTTCACGATCCTGCCCGGTCTTTTGGACATGACCAGGATCCGGGTGCCCAGGACCAGCGCTTCGTCGATATCGTGGGTGATAAAGAAGATGGTATTCTTCTGTTTCTTCCACAGATCCCGCATGGCATCCTGCAGCTGCTCTCTTGTCAGCGCATCCAGAGCGGAGAGACAGGCCCATCAGTTCCAGCATGGCATCCGTGTTTTTGTCGATCTCCTCTTTGCTGAGCTCCCCGCGCATACGCGGCCCGTAATTGATATTATTTCTGACATTAAACCACTCAAACAGGTTATCCTTCTGGAAAACAACGCCCCGGTGGCAGTCAATGCCCTCGATCTTTTTGCCCTCCAGAAGAAGCTCGCCCTTCGTGGCCTGCTCAAAACCGGCGATCAGCTTCAGAAGTGTACTTTTGCCGCATCCTGACGGTCCCAGCACACAGACAAACTCGCTTTCGCCGATCTCAAAATTAATATCCTCCAGTGCATGGATCGTCCCGGATTTGCTCTTGTAATCCAGGCACACATCCTTCACTTCAAGAATCGTTTTACTCATCTAAAGCCCTCAGTATATATTCTCCTGTGGAGTACTCTTCAAATACAGAAATGTCGGGAGAAGCGTCGATACTCTTCTGCTCGGTCAGAAAGTCCGCTGCCTGCTTCAGGATCTGGGCAATGCTGCCGCTGTTGCCATCCGCGCCGAAGTAAGCATCTGTCAGCTGCTCTTTGCCGTCCGGGTAGATAAAGCCGGCGGCCTGAGTGGCGGCCTCTTCCTTGGTAATATCGATCGCCTCGGCAATCTCCTGAAGTGCCGCATCCTGATCAGCGTTGAACTTGTCAACCGCATAGATCTGCGCCTTGATATAGCCTGTGGCTACGCTCGGATACTTCTCGGCGAATTCCTTGTTGATCACGGCCAGGTCGGCAGTGACAACGCCCTGCTCGGCCATCTCGGCACTGTCAGTGATCGCGGTCGCGCCGTTCTCGTACAGTTTGGAAAGCACCGGATCCCAGACATAAGCCGCGTCGATGTCGCCGCGGATCCATGCCGCGTAGATATCATCCGGCTGCATATCGTAAAGCTCTACATCGGCAGCTGCCACGCCGTTTAATTCAAGCGCGTTCTGCAGGCTGAAATGCGCGGTGGAAGCGAAAGGTGTCGCGACCTTTTTGCCCTTCAGGTCCGCAACGGAAGTAATACCGGAATCCTTCTGAACGACCAGAGACTCAGCTGAGCCGATGACATCCTCAAACCAGAACACTTCATAGCCCAGATTGGTGGAGATGCCGATGGCCGCCGGTGATGTGCCGATGGCGCCGATATCGATGGAACCGCTGGCGAAGGCACGGTTGACGTCCGCGCCGGAGTCGAACTGAAGCAGATTGACCGGGCAGCCCAGATATTCTTCGTAAATCTCCTCATACCTTGCGATCAGCTCCGGTGTGACCAGGGTCTGCACGCCGATATTGACCTCCTCCGGCAGTTCCGCAGACTCAGCCGCGGTCTCATCTGCCGCTGCCGTCTCAGCAGCCGTCTCTGTCTCAGCAGCTGCCTCTGTCTGCGCTGCCGCCTCTGTCTGTGCCTTTGTCTCAGTCTTGGCGCTGCCGCCGCAGGCCGCCATAGATGCTGTCAGTGCTGCCGCCAGGCAGACACATGCGATTTTCCCCATTTTCATTTGAATTAACCCTCCTTAAGCTCTGCCGGACCAGTGAACGATACGATTCTCAAGAAAAAGAATGATATAGTTCAGCAGGATACCGGTAATACCCATGATAATAACGCCCGCGAAGACCACATCTGATTTCAGCCAGTTGGACGCGTCCAGCACCATCCAGCCGATTCCCTGCTTCGCGGCAACCATCTCCGCCGCCACCAGTGTCGTATACTCAAATCCGATAGCTGTTCTCAGACCGGTGAAAATATCCGGCAAAGCCGACGGAAAGATGATATTCATAAATGTCTGCTTCTTATTGGCTCCCAGCATATAGGAGGCGTTCAGATAATCCACATTGATCCTCTTGACGCCGGACGCGCAGGAAATAAAGATCGGCGCGAAGCCTGCCAGAAAGAGCAGTGTGATCTTGGATCCCTCGTTGATACCCAGCCAGAGCACCAGCAGGGTGTAGTAAGCCAGCGGCGGGATCGGTCTGTAGAATTCCACAAAAGGATTGACCACTGAAGACGCGTGCGGGAAGTAGCCGCAGATCAGTCCCAGGGGAACAGCCGTCACCACAGACAGACCGTAGGCAATGAGCAGACGCTTCATGGAAGCCGCCATATGCACCATCAGCGTGTCCTTGTTGGTGCCGTATCCTTCAGAGCAGAGTGACAGGAAGGCTTTCCATACATTCTGCGGTTTCGGCAGGATAACATCCGGTATGCTGCCGATGTTGGTCGCCAGATACCAGACCACAAACACAACCATGATCGTGATGATCGATATAGCGACCCGATGACCCTCTTTTTTTACCTTCATGCAATTTCTCCTGATAGTTTGTAGGTTTTGTACGTCAAAAAACGTACCAGTATTTATTATAGGGTTATTAAAAAAAGAATCACATCGTAAAAAAGTATGAGACGAATTTATTTTAGATGTTTAAAAAAAAAGGAGTCGGTTTCACACCGACTCCTTGTCAATTTTATTTTACTTTAAGCGGCGCCATCATTTTCAGATCCTGTTTCCGTCTCTGTCTCTGTTTCCGTTTCTGTTTCCGTCTCTGTTTCCGTTTCAGTCTCCGGCGGCTCCGGGATCTCCGTCAGGCGTTCCGTCAGAATAAAGCCATAGGTTCCGTCTTCCGCCTTAACGTAGGCCCAGTTGCCACTGGGCGAAACTGCCGCGACGCCCACAACAGTGCCGCCTTTCAGCTTAACGATCTTATTACTGTCATCTGCTGTGGACATGCTGCTGCGCAGCCAGGAGTCCGCTGCAACGGCTTTAGACTCCTTGACGGCAAGGATGCTCTCAAGGTCCGGGGAAACAAACTCATCAATATTCTTCTGAGTGTAAACATAATAATCCTGGCCCTGATAAGTTACCCTGTAAAAGTTCGAAAAACCATAGCGTCCCCTGTAGGTCACTTCCTCCCCAATAAGCACTGTGATACAGGGCTGGCCCGCCGTGGCGTTCCTCTGCTCATACAGATTGATATTGGTCTTCGCCACATACCGGGTCTCATTGACGATTTCAGGCAGTTCATCTGTCAGTCTCTCTGTAAGGATAAAACCATAGCTGCCATCCGGCGCAATGACATAGGCCCAGTTGCCGCTGGGAGAAACAGCCGCGACTCCCAGCACCGTATCCGCCTCAAGCATCATGATCTTATTGCTGTCATCCTCCGCGGACATGCTGCTGCGCAGCCAGGAATCCGCTATGACCGCTTTGGAGGACTTGGCCGCAAGAACAGCTTCCAGGTCTGTGGAGATATAATCGTTTATATCCTGCAGAGTGTAGATATAATAATCCTCCCCCTGATAGGTAACTCTGTAAAAGTCGGTTGTTCCGTAACGGCCCCTGTAGGTCACTTCCTCACCGATCATTGCCGTAATAAAGGGCTGACCTGCCGTTGCGTCACGATTTGAATACAGGTTCACGTTTGTCTTTGCCACATACCGGGTCTCATTGATGATCACCGGCTCCTGATCTGTCAATCGCTCCAGATAGATAAAGCCCTTCTGGCCCTTATAATCCGCATAACACCAGCCATAATTATCTGTGAAAAGCACAGTGACCGGTTCCTGGGTCTCAATGGTCAGAATGGGATCAGAATCCCCGCCCCTCCGTTCAAACATATTGGCCGAATTGATCGGATACATGGTCTGATCCAGAGACAGAACCTCTTCCGGCAGCACTCGGATCGCACCGACAAAATTTTCGGCATTTGCGTCCTTCAGGACAGAAACCACCACTGCAAAAGATGTGGTCGCATGAAGGATCTCTCCCTTGCCGAGGTAGACAGCCACATGGTCTACCGTACGGCCTTCTTCCTTCTTGTGATTGAAGAAAAGCAGATCTCCGGCCTGCAAAAGGCTCAGGTCCAGAGGCTCTCCCTGTGGAATGACTGTCTGAGCAGAAAAGACCTTGTCCGTATTCGGGTTATAGATCGATCCCCACTCATACAGGTCATCTACATCTACAGTGATGCCGTAAGTGGGCACATACTGCCTCATGACCGTATTACAGAGATACGCGGCCAGGCCTGAACAGTCAAACCAATAGACACCGTTCTCGTCCGGTTCACCCGTCGAAGTTCCCTCCTCGGAACTCAGACGGTAGCCGGTGGGCTTCTCCAGGAAAGACAGTCCCAGGTCGATAACTTCCCTCTGATAGACCGTCGATGTTTCATATTCATGATCGCTCTTTTCAGAGACAAAGATTTCTCTGCCCGGATTTCTCCAGGCATACCAGGTCTCACCCTTATAATCAAAAGCGATCCATCGTCCGGTCTCCGTATCAGCTTCTGTCAGGAATTCCAGCAGCGTCAGCTCAGTCATGTAAGGAACAGAAATAGCTTCCGCGTCATTACTCTTGTCTCTGTATAATGTCACTGTCGGCACAGATGTGTAAACGGTCTGGTCGTTGACTGTCCGGGCAATCGTCACGCTCTCCGAATAGGTGTTGCGCAGAACGCCGCCTTCATCCAGACACCTGACAGCGTACCTGTATTCTGTAAGTGCTGTGACATTGGTATCCGTAAAGGATGTATCCGCCGTATCCCCGATCTTGTTCCACAATGTGGCTTTGGGTCCTTTACGATAGATACGGTAGGCCGCCGCCCCATTCACAGGCTCCCATGAAATCGTAATACCTTCCGGTGAATTGACTGCGGACGGCAAATCCGGTCTGGCCCTGTAGATCAGCTGCATGGTTGCCGCGTAAGTGTTGCGCAGGATACCGCCACTGTCAATGCATCTGGCTGAATAAACATATTTTGTTCCACTGACCGCCGTGGTGTCCTCATAAGCCGTTTCAGTCGTATCCCCGACTTTCTTCCAGTTCGTCTCCCCCGGCAGCTTACGATAAACACGGTACTTTGCCGCACCTTCTACCTGACCCCACTTGACGGTAACGCCATTTGCGGTACTGACCACACTTTTGAGAACCGGCCGGGCAATGAAAACGCGCCTTTTATAAGCGGCAAAAGGACTGCATACCTTGCCGCTGTCATTCAGACAGCGTACCGTATAGGTATAACGTGTTCCGCTCTCCACGTTGACATCCACAAATTTTTTTGCGGTGACTTCGGCTATCTTCTGCCAGGTCTTTTCCCCCGAACCGATTCTGAGCACCCGGTATCCCGCCGCGCCTTTGACAGAGTTCCATTCCACGGTAATACCTTTCGCCGTGTTTGTCAGCGTGATCACCGGTGCGTCCAGCTGATTCGCCGTATCCGCATGGATACTTGAAGCCGCTGTGATCATCAGCAGCGTGAGCAGGCATAGCATCAATAATCTCTTTTTCATCTTTTGTTCTCACTTCACTTATGCAGAGTTAACACGTATTATTCTATTTTCAGTATAGTATCTGCGGAAACATCAACAAATTAAAGCGGCTGTCCTCTTACGCAGAAGACAGCCGTATCTCGTTCAGATTGTTATTTATTTGGGCATATAGGGTTCGAGGATATGCTTTCTTCCGCGCAGAGGCGTATTGTAGAAAGGCAGCTCCAGAAGAAGCGGGCTGGGCCTTCCGTTGACCTCGATCAACATGGGACCACGTTCCGTAATGGCTACATCCCAGGCCAGGAAACCTTTCATTTCATTTTCTTCCGCAATACGCTGTATCATCTTCTTGGCTTCGTCAAAATACGGAATGACCGTCCCCTTGACCTTGACGCCTGATACCGGATGGCACTCATAGGTATTCAGATTAATATCCACTGCGTCCGTACAAAGTTCGCCGGTCTCCAGATCGATCGCGGCACCGACACCGCCTTCACGCAGATTGTCAACATAACCGGTAGCTCCGCCCATTTTCAGCATACAGTACGGAATAGCAAAATGATTGCCCGCATCATCGATCGGTCCCGGGAAGGATATGGATGTAAGACGGACTGTATTCAGTACGCGCGGAGACAGGTTCTGCAGCACCGGATGCTGAACAACAAACTCTTCCACAACGCCCTCAGGCAGGCCCATCAGCGTGTTGTAAACCTCCTCCGCATTTGCCGGAGTCAGATCATAAGGCCTTGCGCCGTGTCCGCCAAACAGCGTCATCGGTTTGTAGAAAAGTTTAGAGCAGCCTTTAAAGGTCTTTTTAAAATCCTCAAAGCTGGTTCCCCGGTTGGAGCACCACTTACGGTCGATATATTTGGCAAAAAACTTGTTGGATTCGCTCTTGTCCGCAATCAGACGTTTCAGATTGACATCGATATTGAAGCGGCTGCGGACTCTGTCTGTGTGATAGAGCATCGTCAGAGATTCCTGGGTCTTATTATCCAGTTCCCAGAACCTGTACTGACAGTACTCATCGGGAAGGCATCCGGTACGTGCCTTCGCGTCCTCGTACATGGCCAGGGCATGCTCTCTGGTCCATCCGGTAGCGTTCACGATTTCCGTAAGGCTGTTTTCCAGCTTTCTGGCACGGATATTCTTCCTGCGTTCCTGCTTCTGACGCCATTTCTGATAAGCGGCCACCTGCTCTTCCTCTGTCATTTTGTAGAACTCGAAATAGGTGTAGACATACCAGCTGCAGCCCACTTTTTTTCTGGCTTCCATCATCTGTTTTCTGGCATATTCCTTATCCCATCCGGTCTTCAGCATGACCGCGGCCAGATAGCGTTTTCTTTTTTCCTGCAGCTTTGCCGCTTTTTCTGCTCTTAAAGCCTTCTCCTCTGCTGTCAGTTCAGCTGCCTGCTCTGTTTTCTTATCCATTAAAATGGCTCCTCCTTGGCGTATTATTTCTTTTTTTATATGATCTGATAGACCTTATTCCCACTCCGCGTACATCCTGACAATACCCTTTGTCGTCGGATTCAGCAGCTTGCCGCCGTCTTCACGGTAATGGTATTTATACCCTTCCGGCAAGTCACCGTCTTCAAGGACGGTCCACACATTTTTATCTTCCGGGCTGATCACAGACCACTTTTCATCGGATTCCCTGTAAACACGCCAGCCCACAAATTTTTTGCCGTCCTGAGCAAAGCCAAGATGCTCTATGGTCTCGGTCGGAGTCCAGATTCCGGAAACAGCTGTCGTCACAATATCAGAAGGTGTCTCGCTGTCCACATCCGGATAATACTGGATCGTATAAACAATACCCCACTCGGCGTACAGACGGACAATACCCTTCTTGGCAGCCGTTGTCACCTTATCACCGTCCTGCCTCAGCACATAGGAATAGCCCTTAGGCAGCTTGCCGTCCTTTACCTCGATCCAGTCCTTCTTGCCTTTGGCGTCCTGCACATACCATTTGCCGTCGACCTCTCTCATCTCACGCCAGCCGAGGAAACCATAACCTTCCTTTGTAAAGCCCAGTTCCTCGACAGAAAGGATGGGAGTCTCCTCCCCGTAAACAGCCTCCGTCGTCTTTTCTGACGGTGTCTCACTGTCCACATCCGGATAGTACTGCAGCGTAAATGTCATTTTCTCTTCACTTTCAGTCGCTGCCGCGGATTCCACCGCAGCCTTGGTCTCTCCGGAAGATGCCGGTTCATTTTTTTCACACCCTGCGGCCAGGGCTGCCGTGCAGATCAACAAAACTGCCATCCCCAATGATTTCCTGATTTTCATTTTAAATTCTCCTTCTTCTAACCCTTTTGTTTTATTTCATTATTGATTTTTATCGTATATTAAACTTATATGATAAAAATATTGCTAATTAGATATTATAACTTGAATGATACCGCTTTTCTCGTTTTTTTTCAATAGACTTTCGTGTTATACTGACATTACGCATATCATTACGGCTGCCTCAGGGCAGAAAAGGAGATATTTTATGGGAATATTTTATGAACAGACTGCCGCCCGGCTGATGCGCTACGCGCAGATCAACAGCCAGTCTCAGCCTTTTAAAGGGACCTGGCCCACCACACCCTGCCAGTACGATATGGCCCGGGAGCTTTACCGGGAGCTTCAGGAGATCGGCCTGTCCGATGTCTTTCTGGATGAAGCGGCCTGCGTGGTCTACGCAAAGATTCCTGCCGGTAAAGACTGCCGCGCCGAAGCCGTCGGCTTTGTCGCCCACATGGACACGGCGCCTGACGCCCCTGGCGATCATGTCCGCCCCTGGCTCTTAAAGGCCTATGACGGCGGCGATATCCTGTTAAATAAAGAAAAGAACATCATCATGCGGGCACAGGATTACCCCAATCTGTCCGCCTACATCGGCCAGGACCTGATCCTGACCGACGGCACCACCCTGCTCGGAGGAGATGACAAGGCTTCCATCGCCGCCCTCATGACCCTGGCTGAGCATCTGGCTGCCAACCCCGATCTGCCCCATCCGCCCATCTGTCTGGCCTTCACGCCGGATGAAGAGGTTGGCGGCCTGGCCCACACCCTGGACCTGGACCGCTTTGGCGCCCGCATCGCCTACACCCTGGATGGCGACCACCTGGGCTGGTACGAGGATGAGACCTTCAACGCCTCCGAAGCCAGCCTGACCATCCGTGGCTTAAGCGTCCACACCGGCACGGCCAAAGGCATCATGATCAACGCCGCGGATATCGCCTCTGAATTCATGCAGATGCTGCCGCCCCTGGAAAAACCTCAGTACACCGAGGGCACCGAGGGCTTTTACCATATCATCTCCTGTCAGGCCGACTGTGAGGAAGCCCGGGTAAGACTGATCATCCGGGATTTTGACCGGGACGCCTTCAGCCGCCGGGAAGCCTTTCTTGAAGACTGCTGCCGGGCCCTGAATCAGAAATACGGCGAGGGCACCGTCTCTTTGCAGATCACCCAGCAGTACCGCAACATGAAAGAGGTCATCGACCGGGTACCGCATTTAATAAAGAATCTTAAACAGGCCATCACAGACTGCGGCCTGACACCCGTATGTGAGCCCTTCCGGGGCGGTACCGACGGCAGCGCCTTATCCTTCCGCGGGCTGCCCTGCCCCAACCTGTCCGCCGGCTATGAAAACGCCCACGGCCGTTTTGAGTACGTACCGGTGCAGTCCATGGAGAAAAATGTGGAGATCCTGCTCCGCCTGTGTGAGATCTTTGCTGAAGGAAAGAACATATAGAAAAGCGCGTCTTTAAGGGCCTGCGGCATACGCTGCAGGCCCTTTGATATATGGGAAAACCGCCCTGTTTCTGATGATACAACATAATTATGCGTTTATAATCTCGTTTTGCCTCTTTACAAACGTATTTTTATGTGTTATTATGGGTTCACAGCGAAAGACGCACCGAAAGGAGATACAAAATGCCAAGACGAAGTATCGACCGCTCCGCTCCGAAAGCGGGCACTGTCATAGATATAAAAACAGGACAGGCTGCCGAAAAGCCGGCTCTGCCCATCCTTTGTGAAAGGATCCGTTTCTACCGGGAAAAAGCCGGTCTGGAGCAAAAGGCTCTGGCCGGCCGGATCGGCGTCACTTCCAACGCTGTCAGCAACTGGGAAAACGGCCGCGGCCGGCCGGATATCAATCTTCTGCCGGACATCTGCAGCGCTTTAGGCATTACCATGTACGAGCTTTTTGCGATGCCCGCCCCGTCTTCCTGCTATACCCGGGAGGAACAGGCCTTTCTGGACAGGTATAAAAGTCTCTCTTCCGGTCACCGTCTGGCCGTGGACAGGGTCGTTGACACCCTGCTGCAGGTCCAGGAGGCCGAGTCCTGTCCCCGCATACGCAAACTGACCTTCTATGAAAAGTCTCTGGCCGCCGGTTTCGGCGACCCCACAGAATTTGACGGGGAAGGTGCGCCCATTTTCCTCTACGCCTCCCGCGAAGTGGACCGGGCGGACTGCGTCTTTACTGTCAACGGCGACAGTATGGAACCCCGCTATCACAATGGGGACCTGGTCCTCATTTCCCGTATACCGGACGCGCCGGACCTCCAGCACGGTGAGGTCGGTGCCTTTATCGTCGGCAATGAAACCTACATCAAAGTCTACGGGCAGGACTGTCTGGAATCCCTGAACCCGGCCTACGCTCCCCTGCGTTTCCACGAGGCGGAGTCCGTCTACCTGATCGGCCGCGTCACGGGTGTTCTGGATCCGGCCCGGATCGCCTCTCCGGAGGATGTTGACAAGTATCGTCTGCTGCACCCCGGAGAATTCTGATCCCCTGCCCGTCTTATGAAGTCCCGCCGGAACTTTTCCCGGGGAAGGAAGGCGCAGCATGGACAGGATCTATCTCTGCATTGACTTAAAATCTTACTATGCCTCGGTGGAATGTGTCCACCGGGGTCTTGACCCCCTGAAGGCCAACCTCCTGGTTGCGGACCCCTCCCGCTCCGACCAGACCATCTGCCTGGCCGTGTCCCCGGCCCTGAAGGCCATAGGCGTTCCCGGAAGGCCCCGCCTGTTTGAGGCCAAACAGGCCATTCACCACTACGAAGTCCTTCACCATACCCGCATTCAGTACATCACCGCTGTCCCCCGCATGGCGGAATATGAACGCATCTCCGCCCTCATCTACGGCATCTACCTGAAGTATGCTGCCCCGGAGGATATTCACGTCTACTCCATCGATGAATGCTTCATCGACTGCACCGCCTACCTGCACATGTACCGCAAGGCCGCCAAAAGTCAGGGTATCCCCCCTGCCCGTCTTCTGGCCATGACCATGATCCGGGATGTCCTGAAAACCACCGGCATCACGGCCACCGCCGGTATAGGCACCAACCTTTATCTGGCCAAGGTCGCCATGGACATCGTCGCCAAAAAGTCCCCGGCGGACAAGGACGGCGTACGCATCGCCGAGCTCTGCGAGGACAGCTACAAGTACCTGCTTTGGGACCACCGGCCGCTGACGGATTTCTGGCAGATCGGCCCGGGTAAGGCCCGGCGGCTTTACGCCGCCCAGATGTTCACCATGGGACAGGTCGCCGAGCGAACCCAGTGGGACGAGGAATATTTCTACAAAACCTTCGGCATCGACGGAGAAATCCTGATCGACCATGCCTGGGGCATTGAACCGGTCACCATGGCGGACATCAAAAACTACCGGGCAAAGGGTCACAGTCTCTCCAACGGCCAGGTCCTTCCCCGTCCCTACAGGTATGAAGAAGCCCGGGTGGTCTTTCAGGAAATGATCGAAGTGCTCTGTTCGGACATGATCCTGAAAAACCTGGCAGCCCCGGCCTTTACCTGGTGGGTCACCTACGACTATAAAAGCCTGGAATACTGCCCCTCCTATGACGGTCCTGTGGCTTTTGACTTCTACGGCCGGCTTCATCCCCGGCACAGTAACGGAACTGTCCGCATGAAGGTAAAGACCAACTCTCTCGCCCTGATCACCTCTGCCCTCCTGTCTGCCTTCGATCAGAAATCCGATCACCGGCTCCTTTACCGCAGACTGGGAGTCTGTGCCGATAAAATCGAAGTGGATGACCGCCTCATCCAGCTGGACATGTTCACGGATTATGAGGCTTTGGAAAAGGAACGCAAAATCCAGCGTGCCATGCTGGAGGTGCGCCGCAGGTATGGTCCCAATGCCGTCTTCAAGGGCATCAACCTTTTAGACGGCGCGACAACACTGGAAAGGAATCTGCAGATCGGAGGCCACAAGGCCTGAAGCCCTGCTGCGGATCACAGGTAAAAGCCATGTCTGACATAAGCAAAATACCCATGCCTGCGGATTTCAGGTATAAAAAAATTTTTGCCAAAGGAAAGCCTGAGCATCCCCGGACGGACCCCTTCAGGGCCCGTCATCCCCGCATGGATGCAGGCCGCAGGGCCAAGCTCTTCGCCCCTTTTGACGCCCTGAAAGGCTTCAGCGAATCGATCGCCGCCAAACAGGTCCTCTACGTGGGCCGCAAAGAACTCAGTGCGGAGGACCGGGCAGAAACAGACCGCCGGCTCCGTATCCTGTATGAGCTCACAAAAAACAGCCGCCTGGCACGTAGAAACCGCGTTCAGGTGGCTGTCACCTTCTTTGTCCCCTGCCCGGATCCGGGCCACGAGGCGTTCGGTCAAAAGGGAAGTTTTATTCAGGCCAGCGGCATCTGTATGGGCGTAGACCCGGTCGTCAGCCGTTCTTTGCTCGTAGACCAAACAAGCATCGCTTTTGAAGATATCCTGAAAATCGAAAGCCCGGACGGCATTTTCGGGGCCGCCCGGGAATATATGTGAGATTAAATTCCGCCATCAGGTCCGCATTCTTTCGCCATAGCGTTCAGGATGGTTTCAAGGTCCTCATTGATACAGATGGACTTTCCCTGAATCTCCTCCGGGGCAAATGCTTCCCCGCGGTTCAGGCAGGCATAAGAAGCCTGAGGCCAGTCCTCCGTCATCTGCCAGAAAGCAAACTTGATGATGGAAGGCGTATTAAAGCCGGTCCCCAGCTCCAGGAACAGAACCTTTTTATCCCTATGCTTTTTCAGAAAATCCGCATATCGGTCTGCCGCCTGGTGCCAGCCCTCATCCTCAACAAAGGTATCGTCTGACCGAAGGTTCATGGTCATAGGTTCTCCGCAGACCGGGCAGTAGGGAATAAGGTCGGAAGGCACCGTCATGGAAAGCCTGTCAAAGTCCGTCCTGCCATCCTCTGTTTCCGGAGGGATCAGTTCTCCCTGACCACTCACAAGAAATCCCTGTGAAAGGACCATCTTCACAACGCCGCTCTTATTATTATAGGTGCGCTTATGACACGGTCCCGGGCACTGCCACAGGCCATAGTCTCCCTGAGTATAGAAAAGACGCGCCTTATCAAAGCCGGCCTTCTGGAACTGATGATCCACGTTAGTCGTCAGGACAAAATAATCCTTATCCTTCACCAGCGCATACAAGGTTTCATAAAGGGGCTTCGGGGCATGCATAAATCGGTTGACATAGATATTCCGGCTCCAGAAAGCCCATTTTTCCTCCGGCGTCCCATAGGGATAAAAGCCGCCGGCGTACATATCTCTGAAACCGTACCGGGCAGCGAAATCTCCGAAGAAACGTTGAAACCGCTCACCGCCGTATATAAAACCGGCCGCAGTCGACAGACCGGCCCCCGCACCGATCACAACAGCTTCGGCCTCTTTAAAAGCCTTGCAAAGCTTCTGAAAGCCATCCGGGGTATCGTAGGGACGAATATAAATTTCATTGCGCATCAGGCACACCGCCTTTCCTGGTGAGCAGGCAAAGCCTGCGATATCAATGGGCTGTTAACTCGATAATTGCGATTTTTACACCATTGGGATCTGTGATCATAGCAAGTTTCCCCAACGGCAGTGTCGTTGGTTCATAAACAAATGAACATCCTTTGGCCTTCAGTTCCTCTATGGCGGCTTCAAAATCCTCGACCTCAACGCCGATAGACCAGAAGCCCGTTTCAAAGGCCTTACTGTCGATCAGTTCCACCGCTGCGCCATCCGGACTCTGCATCAAAACGAGCCCGCCCGCATCCTGATAAAACTTTTCCACCATCTCAAACCCCAGGATGTCCCGGTAGAACGCAATGGATTCTTCTATATCATCGGCAATGATCGTGGTTAATTTCAGTTTGTACTTCATCGCATCCTTCCTCCTTTAATGTTACGGATCGATTTCCTGCTTCTACTGAAGTAATCTACGATAGATATGGAGATCCTGATCTTTAAAAACATTAAATATGACCTTCATATTGCTGCCGGTCTCTTTAAGCCAGTTCCGAACCGTTTCCACTGCAATCTCCGCTGCCCTCTGATTCGGAAACATAAAGACACCGGTTGAGATACAGCAGAAAGCCATACTCTCTATGCCGTTCTCCTCAGCCAGGTTCAGGCAGGAGGTGTAGCAGGAGGCCAGAAGCCGCTCGTGCTCCTTTGTGAGTCGTCCCTGCACGATCGGACCTACAGTATGCAGAATATATTTGCATGGGAGATTATATCCCGGGGTGATCATAGCCTGCCCCGTCGGCTCCTGATAGTTTCTTCCAAAGACAGCTGCCTGCCGGCACATATAATCATGACATTTCAGCCTCAGACGAATTCCGGCCTTCGAGCCGATAATGTTATCTATGCAATTATGCAGCGGCTGGTAACAGCCCGTCATGCCGCTGTTCGCCGCATTGACGATGGCATCTGCCCTCAGCGTTGTTATATCTCCCTGCCAAAGAAAGATCTGATCACTCACTCCGGTCGGAGACAGATCATCAACATCGGTAATGGCTGCAGATGCGTTTTCATCGGTCAGGTATTCATCCTGAATGGCAAGGAAATCGTCACTGATGGCCTTGGGCGCTCTGACGTTCATCAGCGCCCTCAGCATGTTTTTCTGATCCTGGGTGCCACTCGGAATCGCATAGTTTTTGTATTCAGCTTCTTCATCAAGCAGCTGCCTGATCAGCCACATTCTTTGTTCAGCATGGTTCATAGATATCACCTTTCCCATATAAGCAAGTCCCTCCCGCAGGGGGAAGGACTTGCACAGACGATCACTCTATTGCTTCCGGTGTGGTAATACAGCCTGTAATGGCACAGGCTGCCGCCGTCTTCGGAGAGGCCAGATAGATCTTAGCCGCGGAGCTGCCCATACGCCCGAGGAAGTTTCGGTTATTGGTAGCCACTACCACCTCGCCGTCAGTCAGAATGCCGCCGGTTCTGCCGCAGCAGAGACCGCAGGACGGATGCGTGATCATGGCGCCGGCCCTGGCCAGGATGTCCAGCGTACCGTTTTCCAGCGCCTCCTTATAGATCTTTCGGCTGGCCGGCGTGACGATCAGCCGGGTAAAGGGATGAACCTTCTTCCCGTCAAGCACAGCCGCTGCAGCCATAAGGTCCTCCAGACGGCCATTGGTGCAGGAACCCAGGAAAACCTGGTCCACATGCACAGACTCGATCTGGCTGATGGGCTTCACATTATCCACGTTGGAGGGCAGGGCCATCACAGGAACGAAATCCTCCGCCCTGTAGGTCATCACCTGCTCATATACCGCATCTGCATCGCCCGCCAGGCTCTTTTGGAAATCATCCAGGGCGATATCGCAGTAAGCCGCCGTCTTCTCATCCGGCGCAAAAAGCGCGCACTTGGCGCCGGCCTCGATGGCCATGTTGGTCATGGTCATGCGGGAAGCCACCGACATATTTTCCACAGTGTCGCCCACAAACTCCAGTGCTTTATAAGTCGCGCCGGCGGCCGTCAGGTCCCCGATGATCTTCAGGATCACATCCTTGGACATGACATGCTCCGGCAGCTGACCGGTGATCCGTATCTGAATGGTGCCGGGAACACGCACCCACAGCTCTCCCGTTCCCAGGATGGCCGCCATTTCCGTGTAACCGATACCTGTGGAAAAGGCGCCTACACAGCCATAGGTCGTGGTGTGGCTGTCAGTACCGAAGACCACATCCCCGGGTTTGACATAGCCGGCTTCCGTCATCAGCTGGTGACAGATGCCGTCGGACCGGTGCAGGTTGGGAATTCCCTGATTCTTCGCAAAGCCTGTGCTGATCCGGTAAGCCCGGATATCATCCACCTGACTGGCCGGTACCAGATGATCGCAGATGA
Source organism: uncultured Lachnospiraceae bacterium (assembly GCA_902787905.1). GTDB lineage: Bacteria > Bacillota > Clostridia > Lachnospirales > Lachnospiraceae > UBA2912. Next base: position 440 of record CADAIF010000006.1, on the reverse strand, counting down.
TCACGACCTTTTCCGGGTCCCAGACCTTTTTAAAGCCCATCTCCTCAAACTTGGAGACGATAAAGGGCATCATAATGTCATCCAGCATGACACGGTCTACTTTGACCGTCACGATATCGCCGGGCTTCACCTCACGGCCCGCATTATGCCCGAGGATCTTCTCAATGATCGTATGTCCCATAACAGAATCCTCCTTATTCCAGGCCGTTGCGGCGGCGCATGGCCTGAACCAGACCGCCGGCGTCAATGATCTCAATCAGGTTGTCCGGAAGGGAAGCCACCGGGTAGACCTTGCCGTCATACACGATGCCCTCTCCGGGCGTCACCGTTACTTCGCCGCCCTCTGCCACATCATCCGCCAGGTCCGGGCTCTCACTCAAGAGCAGGCCATTGTTGATGGCATTGCGGAAGAAAATACGGGCAAAACTTTTGGCAATGAT
>CADAIF010000005.1 GCA_902787905.1 uncultured Lachnospiraceae bacterium | reverse complement strand
CATTGGAACCGTCGAGCTGGTCTGGCTTCAGAATTATACAAAGTTTGCCAACAAGGAAAAATAAAAATAAAGAGAGATGCCTGCGTTTTAGGCATCTCTCTTTGTTTCCGGATGATCGCCGGGGTTTTTACTTGTTATCAGCGGCAATGACCTCGTTGATCCTGTCTACCAGAGACTGGGGATCAATGCCATGAACGTAAGCTGCTTCCTCGATGGACTCGCCCTGAGAAGCCGGGCAGCCCAGGCAGTGCATGCCGATACCGAAAAGGACGGGAGCTACATTCGCGTCGATTCTGAGAAGATCGCCGATCAGAGTGTCTTTTGTTACTTCTGAAGCCATTTATATTTTCTCCTTTCACAGATAGTCAGAGTTACGGTAAACAGTATAATATAAGCTGCTCTCTTTTGCAATGGGTATCTTGTAAATTCGAAGGGAGCTTAAGGCGGGCCGTGCTCATGAACAGATACAAGGAATTCAGCAATATTTCACTTGTAATGAGGAGCTTTTTGTATTAAAATGATTTTGTACGAAAATTATTCTATATCTTACAAGGAGGATTCTACTATGGCATATGTAATTACTGATGCTTGCATTTCCTGTGGTACATGTGAAGGCGAGTGCCCGGTTGGCGCTATCGCTCAGGGCGACGGCAAGTACGAGATCGACGCTAATTCCTGCATCGATTGCGGTACATGCGCAGGCGCATGCCCGACAGAGGCAATTGTAGAGGGTTAATCCAAATGTTGAGAGGAAAGGGTGTGTCTTCGGACACACCCTTTTTTCATGCAGCAGGAAAAGCTCCGGCAGCTAAAAAACCATCTCACCCGGGAGATGGTTTTTTTAAGTTACAGAGACCTCAGGACCTGCAGGGCCTGATCTTTGATGATGACCTCGCAGTGTTCCTTCAGGAAACTGGCGGTCAGCCTGGAGGAGCGCAGGAAGCTGCCGAACTCCGAAGCCATGATGGTGGCTGTTTCAAAGCCTTCCCTGGTGAGAGGCGTCTCAGACAGGAGAAGATAGTAAATACCTTTTTCGGTATCCTTATACAGTGTGTTGACACAGGAGAGCTCACCGCCCAGCTGGCAGGCAAAGGCTGTGACCACATCCAGAGAGTCAAAGGTGTAAATATGCTGCTGCATACGCTCGGAGGCAGCGGGCTTTTCATCCTTTTTGACAGATGAAAAGATTTCTTCGATGCTTTCCTCTGCCTCATCCGAACTTTCTTCTCCGTCAGCGGTATCCTCATCTGCCCCTTCTTCCGCGGCAGAGCGGCGGCTGATCTCTTCCTGGATCCGCTTAAACAGATCCAGAACCTGATGAGCGTCGGAGACCGAATCGTCCTCCTCCTCCTGACCGGCGTCGCTGTCCGCATAGTTTGTGAAGCTGGAAAAACGGGTATCCAGCTCTTCGGGGTCGCTGACTTTTGTGATGATCAGCATAATGCACTCGCTGGAAAGCGGGACCGCTTCGATCATCAGAGGTGTATTATCGGCGTGAAAGCCCAGCTCTTCATAGGCCTCGGACATCATTTCCTGGAAAAGCTCCCGGGCTTTCGCGGACCCGTAGGCCAGCTCGCTGAGCTTGATCTCCCTGTCGGCCAGGTCACTGCGGGAAAGTGTGCAGCGGATCTGGTTCTCGCTGATGCGTTCAAATTTCATTCATTATGCTCCTTTTGTGAAGTCGAATTGATCGGCAGTTTTATTATAGCGATTATCTGTCGGCCTGTAAAGGGGGGAATAAGGCTCCCTTTTCTCAGATGCTGCCGAATGCTGTCATATCCTGTCTGCGGACTGGGGCAGCTGTCGAGAGATGATGATTGCGGGATTTTTCCCGGCCTGTTATGATGAAAGTGCGTCCTGAGAATGTATAACATATCACAGACACTTTTCTTAAAGACGTGATTTATCATGCAGATGTTGCCGAGTTGCTGCCTTTGTAGTATAATCTTTAGAGTGACTAATTAGAATAGGAGTTGATTATGGCTAAAGAGGATATGGCAGCAGACCGAAAGCTGCAGCAGAGCGCCATGGTGCTCTGGCTGCTGGCTGCGATTCTGGCAGTGGTGCTGGCGGTAATGCTGTTGTTTTACAGAAACCCCTGGCTGAGTCACAGGATCAATGCGGAGCAGGTGGATGCCGGTGCTTTGGAAATACTGGCACAAACCCCGTCTCCCTATGTCAGACTGGATGACATTGACCTGACTTTTACCGGCTGCTATGAAACGGACCGGGATAATAATGTCTGTGCCTATTGCTACATTGGTGCCATTGGTGACAGTTTCTTCCTGATCAGGCTGCCTGCCGAAGACGGCGGCGCCCTTCTGGAAACGGCAAAGGAGGACCGGGAGGCGAAACGCTTTACGGGGCTCTCCGGAGAGCTCAGCCGGGAATCCGGCATGGCCGAATATCTGGCACAGTCGGAAGGAATGACGGCAAAGGATTATCGTTCTTATTATAAGATCGTTGATGTTGAACTGCTTTGCGATACGGGCAGTCAGGAACGGGTACGCATCTATCAGCTGATGATGGTCGTTCTGGCGGTCGGCGCTCTGGCGGTGGGGACCATCCTTTGGTCGGAATCCGGAATCTTGAAGGAAAGGGGCCAGGCGTCTGCCTGACCTGTAAAAGGAGGTCTTGCATGAAAAGAGTCGTTCCTGTACTGATCGTCCTGCTGCTGATCGTCGGCGTGGCAGGAAGCATGGTCTGGAAATTCCTCGGCAGTAAATACATGCCGGAAAAAGAATATATGGATTACGCTTCTGAACTGGGGCTCGGGGCGGATGAATATGCCATCACCCTGAATCATGAGCTGCTTGGCGACTACGCGGGCCGGGAAATTGACGGCCGGGTCTATCTGCCGATGGATCTGGTAACGAAGACGATCAATTCCCGTTTTTACTGGAATGAAGCGGAGCAGCAGCTGATTTTTACCACACCCACGGAAATGGAGATCTATAAGCCGCTGTCCACCATGTGCACGGTTCAGTCCTATAGCGAAAGCAGTGAGGTGGACGCCCAGTATGAGGTAGTCAAACAGCTGGAGGGCACAAGTTATGTGGCCGCGGACTTTGTGAAGCTTCATACCTGCATGGATCTTGAAACCTACACGGATCCCAACCGGATCGTCGCTCAGACATCCTGGGGAACGGTGCAGCAGGTCAAGGCGGATAAGGTGACGAATCTGCGTTACAAGGGCGGCATCAAGAGTGAGATCCTGAGGGAGATCCCCGAGGGTGAAAAAATGGTGCTTATTGAGGCTTTTGACGACTGGACCAATGTTGTCACTGAGGACGGCTATGTGGGCTGGATCGAGACTAAGGATCTGGGAAGTCCTTCTGAAGTGACGGAGGAAGCACCTGCTTTTGACGAGCCGGTCTACACCTCCATCCATAAGGATTACAAGATCAATATGGCCTGGCATCAGGTGATGTCAAAGTCGGCCGGTGCGAACGTTGCTTCTGTACTGAGCACCATTCCCGGCGTCAATACCATCTCCCCCACCTGGTATTATTTCCAGGATGAGTCCGGGGCTGTGATTTCCGACGCTGTGAAGGAATATGTGGATACCTGCCATGCGGCCGGTGTGGAGGTCTGGGCCCTTTTCTCCAATGAGTTTACCCATTCGGAAGACCGGGTGTTTGATACGGAGAAAACAGACCAGGTCCTGGGCTCTACGGAAAAACGCAGCGCTGTGATCCATTCAGTGATCGAGGATGCCCTCAGCTTCGGTATTGACGGCATTAATGTTGACTTTGAGCTGATCAGTGCGGACGGCGCGGATGATTATGTGGAGTTTATCCGGGAGCTTTCCATTGGCTGCCGGGCCAACAATCTGGTGCTTTCTGTGGATAATTATGTGCCCAAATACAGTGGTTACCTGAACCGGCGTGAGCAGGGGATCGTGGCGGATTACGTCGTCATTATGGGTTATGATGAGACGACCGCGGGTTCCGGGACGCCGGGACCCACAGCTTCCCAGTCCTTTGTCAGGGAAGGTATCTCTGATACCCTGGCAGTGGTGGACAAGTCCAAGGTGATCAACGGTATGCCCCTGTATACCCGTGTCTGGAGCACGACGCCTGACGGTGCGGTCAGTTCCTTTGCCTGCGGTATGACGGAGGCGCTGGGTTACCTGACAAGTCACGGTGTGACACCGGCTTACCGTGAGGATGCAGGCCTGAATTACGGCAGCTATACATCTGATGTGGATGGAAATTTCTATGAAATCTGGCTGCAGGATGCGGATGCCGTGACGGATGAAGTGAAAATGGCCATGGATGCTGACCTGGCCGGCGTTGCTTCATGGAAGATAGGTTTTGAAAGCGGACAGGAGATCTGGACACTGATCAGTTCTTACCTGCAATAGGGTTTCCGGTCTGAATGAGGATAAGAAAAAGGAAGATGCTTAAAAGGCGGACAAAGAGTCTTTAAGCATCTTCCTTTTTTTCAATTCCGTAAAATGTGGAAAGGCAGCCTGGTTAGGGCTGCCTTTAGGGGAAGGTATATATTAAAAAGGGGTTAAGAAATTGTCAATCTTTACGCTATTATACTATCATGAATCCTGCAGAAAGTGTGAACAAAAAAACAAAAATAATCCCTCTTTTTGCCGACGTTTTGACGGAAAATTAAAGGGACTTGGGTGAAGTGCCTAAAATATCAGTGTATCTAAGAAATGCATTGTCAGTGTCGACAGTTTTTAGTTAAAAGAGACAATAAAAAGGACAAAAAAACGAGAAAAAATTAACAAATAAAAAGCGACGTTTGTTAACAAACTGACATGCCGCGCCGGTGCTGATTGCAAAGAAAGGGCGGAAATGATATGATGGGTACTGTACAAAAAGAAAGGGGGGACACATGTGAAGTTTATCCATACAGCGGATATCCATCTTGGTGCCCAGCCGGACAGCATGACGGCCTGGAGCCGCGCCAGAGCGGATGAGATCTGGGAAAGCTTTTACCGGCTGCTTGACAGGGCAGAAGAGGAGCAGACGGATCTGCTGCTGATCGCAGGTGATCTCTTTCACAGGCAGCCTCTTAAGCGGGAACTTAAGGAGGTCAATTATCATTTTTCCAAACTCACCCACACCCAGGTGGTGGCCATTGCGGGCAATCATGATCCCATGACCGGCCAGTCCAATTATCTGGATTTTGAGTGGGCGCCCAACGTGGCTTTCTTCAGGAAAAATCATATGTCCTATATATATCTGGAGCATCTGAACACCGTGATCTACGGCATGAGCTATGACCGGAAGGAGATCAGGGAGGGCCTTTATGACAATGTCCGACCCATGAAGCGGTTCAAGGACGGCAGGCCTTTGCCTTCGGATGCCATCCATATCCTGCTGGGCCACGGCGGGGATGCGGACCATATCCCTATTCAGATGGAGAGACTGAAGCGGGCCGGCTTTGACTATGTGGCCCTGGGCCATATCCATAAGCCGCATCTGTATCAGAAGGCGGCAATCGCTTATGCCGGGGCGCTGGAGCCTGTCGACCGGGGCGATGAAGGTGAGCATGGCTATATGGCCGGTATCATCGACGAGGAACGTACCCTGGTGGATTTTGTGCCCTTTGCGAAAAGGGCCTACAGGAAGCTGGAGGTTCCGGTGACTGCGGATATGACAGGCGCTGAGCTCCTGGACAGGACCAGGACGGCCCTGGCGGAGGCCGGGGCGGATGACATCTACAGTCTGATCCTGTCCGGTGTCCGTTCGGCGGATGTGTCTTTTGACAGGGATCGGCTGATGCAGCTGGGCAATATCCTGTCTGTGACCGATCAGTCGGTGCCGGATTATGACTACTACCGTCTGTATCAGGAAAATGCGGATAATATCATCGGCATGTTTATTGAAAGGCTTAAGACGATGCCTGTGGATCAGGCTGTCAGGGACAAGGCCCTCTTCCATGGCATGAGAGCTTTTGACCATGCCCAGCGGAGGGATTGATATGATCATCAGGGAACTGAAAATGGATCACTTCGGCAGGTTTCAGCACGAGAATCTGAAGCTTGAGCCGGGGATCAATGTGATCTACGGAGCGAATGAATCCGGCAAATCCACCGCCCATGCCTTTATTCGATGTATGCTGTTCGGCGCCCGCCGGCAGCGGGGCAAGGGGGCGGCAAAGGATGCCTGGTCGAAATATCAGCCCTGGGAGGGGAGCGGCAGCTACAGCGGCATTCTCTCCTATGAGTATCAGGGCAAAGACTGGCGTATCGTCCGGGATTTTGCCAGGGACAGCCAGGCCTTTGAACTGGTGGATGAATCGGCCGGTGTCAGCATGGATACGGATGGCCGGGAGATCAGTGATTTTATCGGGGGTCTGACCCCTGTGCATTTTGACAATTCCATGAGCATCGGGCAGATGGCGGCGGAGCCGGACAGTCACTTTGCCGAGGATATGCAGAGCTTTATGGCCAATATGTCCATGGGCGCCAATGAAGCGGTGGATGTCAAACGGGCCCTTCAGTATCTGAAGGATGAACGCAGGCGTCTGAAAAACGAATCGCCGGATGCCCGGATCGAGGCTGTGGCCGCCAGGTTGGAGGAGATCGGCCGTGAGCTGCCGGAAATGGACGATATCTACGCAAGGCAAAGCGAGATCGCCGGCCGGATGAAGGCTCTGGATCAGGAGATCGAGGCGGTCAACCGTCAGGCGGATGAGGAACAGAAGGCGGATCAGGCCGAGCGTGTACAGGCGGCCAGGCTGATCCAGCAGAATAATGATATCGCCGAGCAGTACCGGGCAAAAAAGGATGAACTTGCCCGGGCCCAGGCCCGGATGCAGCCGGAGGCTGCTTCTGAGCAGATCAGGGAGATCGAGGCCGCCTATGCAAAAACAGAGGAACGTATGCGTCAGGTGCGGTCGGAATGCGATCATGTCTCCGGCCTCTTGTCGGGCGGCTTTTTAAGGATGCTGGCTCTGGCCCTGCCTTTTGTGGTTCTGGCCCTCCTCTGTTTTGTTCTCGGAGAGCAGCTGAATCTGACCGGAGGGCGGCAGGCGGCCGCTGTTCTGATCCTGCTTCTGGCAGGGGCAGTCGTCCTGATCATTGCAGGCTTCATCCATTCCCGCAGGAAGGGCCGGCTCAGGCGCCTTATGGCTGATCTGGCCGGACTTGAGGAGAAGCAGGCCTCTCTGCTTGCCCGCTGCAATATTCAGTCGATCGAGCAGCTGCGGGTGCAGGGACAGTTCCAACAGCACTGCAGGGATACGGTGATCCGGCTGAAGAAGGAGCTGTCACAGCTGAGACAGCGCTATGAGGCCCTGCAGGGCCCCTTAAAGCCTTATATTGAAAAATACGGAGAAACCATTTCCACAGATTCTCTGGCCGGAGAGGTGACCCGGGTACAGGCAATTTCCCTGGCTCAGGAAAAGGAAAATCTAAGGAAACAGTATGATAAGCTGGAATGGCAGCTGGAGCGTCTCATGCAGCTGGAAGCGGAACAGACCGCGCTGGAGGAAGAGCTTGTTTCCCTCCGGGCCCGGGCGGATGAGGTAAGCCGGGAGCTGGAAGCTGTCGATCTGGCCGAAAAAACGGTCGGTGAGATTACGGAGAAGATCCACGGAACCTTCGGTTCCCAGCTGAACGACTATGTTTCTGCCTTGATCTCGCAGATCACTGACGGGGCCCACCGGCGGCTGATCGTCGACCGGTCTTTCGCGGTAATGGCTGACGACGGCAGTCATCTGCTCAGTCCGGACCGGCTTTCCGCCGGAACCGCGGATCAGATATGGTTCTGTGTCAGGATGGCGGCCAGCCAGATCCTTTTTGAGGAGAAGATGCCCCTGATCTTAGATGACAGCTTTGCCTTTTACGATGATGACCGTCTGGTCAATACCCTGAAATTTCTGAAGGATCAGAATACCTTCAGTCAGATCATTCTTTTTACCTGTCATCACCGGGAGGCCGAGGCTCTGGAGGGGCTGGAGATCCCCTTCAACTATGTCTCCTTATCCTGAAGGGAGCGCCTTTGACAGCATAATAAGAGGCTGCAGTCAAATGACTGCAGCCTCTTGAAATTCCTGGAGATTCCCGGCTTATTTACGGGATTCGTTGTATCTGTTTAATGCGCGGCGGATCCTTACGCTGGGATCAAGCAGCTCGCTGACAGAATGGTCGTAGTTCAGCTTGTCGATAAGCAGAGCCACATACTTGCTGACATCGACATTGATATAATACTCTCTGGCCAGCAGTTCCGGCGGCTGGTAGATCGCGTTGGTGGTCATGACCCTGTAGATCAGGCCTTCATTATAGTATTTGTCAAAAAGCTCCATGCCGTTGGTGAAGAGACCGAAGGTGGCTGCCACGAAGACACGCCTTGCGTTGCGCTTCTTCAGTTCCTTGGCTACATCCAGCATACTTTCACCGGAGGAGATCATATCATCAATGATGAAGACATCCTTACCTTCAACGGAAGAACCAAGGAACTCATGGGCAACGATGGGGTTGCGGCCATTGACGACCTTGGAGTAGTCCCTGCGCTTGTAGAACATACCCATATCGAGACCCAGGACATTGGAGTAGTAGACAGCACGGCCCATAGCACCCTCGTCGGGGCTGATGATCATCATGTGGTCTGTATCGATCTGGAGGTCCGGAATGTTCTCAAAAAGGGCTTTGCTGAACTGATAGGTAGGCATCAGATTTTCAAAACCGCTGTTGGGGATGGAATTGGCGACCCGGGGATCATGCGCGTCAAAGGTGATGATGTTTTCAACACCCAGGGAATGCAGTTCTTCCAGCATGACTGCGCAGTCCAGAGACTCACGGGCGGTACGCCTGTGCTGACGGCTCTCATAAAGGAAAGGCATGATGACGTTGATACGTCTGGCCTTGCCGGCGGCAGCTGTGATGATACGCTTCAGATCGGAGTAATGATCATCCGGAGACATACGGTTGGGCTGACCGCAGAGTTTGTAGGTGAGAGAGTGGTTGGTGACATCCACCAGCAGGTAAAGATCCTTACCGCGGATAGAATCCTTGATCTGGCCTTTGGCTTCGCCGGAACCGAAACGCGGGCAGGATGCCTCGATAATGTAGTTGTCACGGCAGTGCTCGCCGATAGCGGGCAGCTCCTTTTCACGCTCACTTCTCCAGCTGACGATGTAGTCATTGACCGTTTTGCCGAGTGCTGTACAGCTCTGCAGCGGAATGATGCCGAGATCGCCGACCGGAATAGAATTTCTGAACTCTTCAATGTTCTGAGCCATCTTGAACCTCCAAAAACAATATGATTATGATTTGACAAAAAAATGTCCTTTATGGAACTTTTGACATTTTATTTATATCCTAACACACTCGGTATGTCAAGAATATAGACTTCTTTTACAAGGCTAGGATATGGCTTTTTTGATGCGGATATCGTCGCCGAGGATCTTCAGGATCCGGTATTTGCTGACCAGACGGGAGAAGATGCGTTCGCTGTAATTGTTCTGCAGATCATCCAGCGAGAGATTGGTGGAGATGATCGTGGATTTTTTGCGGACCAGCCTTTCATTGACGCAGGAAAAAAACTGGGAGGTCACAAAGCTGTTGTTGAATTCTGTGCCCAGGTCGTCAATGATCAGCAGGTCGCAGTCAAAGATATAACCGAACATATCCGGATCCAGCTCCGAATCCTCGCTGTGCCCGAAGGTCTTTTCCTGCATCAGGTCCACCAGATGCTGGGCCGTCAGATAAATGACGGTATGACAGGAATCCAGCAGGGCGGCGGCAATGCAGTTGGTCAGGAAGGTTTTTCCGACACCGGTGTCCCCGTAGAAGAGCAGATTGTCATCCTCCTCATCAAAATGGCTGATGAAATGATTGCAGATCTTCAGGACAGACCGCATATTGGCCCTGGGGCTGATGCCCAGACCGGGGTCCGGTACGTCACTGTAATAATCCAGACGGAAATTGCGGAAATTCTCCTCCTTCAGCAGCTCCCGGATATTGGACTGCTGGTAGAGCAGGTCTACCACGGCCTGTTTGAAGCAATGGCATTTCTCGCTGCCGATAAAGCCGGTGTCCCGGCAGTCCGGGCAGTCGAAGGTCATCTCCAGATCCTCCGGGGAAAAGCCGTTCTCCTCCAGAAGGGTATTCATGCGGCACTTCAGCTGCTCGGCCTCATCTTTCAGATCCGCGACAGCCTCTGACCGGCCGCCGGCCGCGGCCCGGGCCCTTTTGGCGCTGATCATTGTGATCAGGTCCTGGCATTTGGCGTATTCGGGAACCGCCTGCTCGATCTTCCTGCGGCGTTCCTCCAGCAGATGCCGGTGGTGCTGGCGTTTTAAGTCATAGGATCGCATGATGGTCTGGTACTGTGTATTGTTCAGATGCATTTGGACAGCCTCCTTTTACAAAAGCTCAGGGTTTATTCGGCCCTGAAGAGGCCGTGCTCTGGACCTTCCTGGCCAGCTTCTTCTCAAGCTCTGAATAGTCGTAGGTGCGCTGCTGGAAATTATGGAACTTATTGAAGCTCTTGCGGCTCCGCTGACTCTGTCCCTGGTTTTTGGAAGCTTCCGTTTCCTCACGCTTTTTACTGCGGGCCTGATCCAGGGCGGCCACATCCTCCAGGGTGACGGCGCCGGCCTCTTTCCAGGCCATAAGAATGCTTTCCGTATAATTAAATTCCGGCCTGTGGATGGTATTCATTGTCCGGCGGCAGGCTTCCAGAACCATTTCCATACTGAAGCCGTAGGTTTTGATCCACCGCATGATGGTCCTGGCTTCGTCCAGAGTGGCAGACCGGTTGTTCAGGCCAAAGGCTCTGAGAACCTCATAACAGGCCCGCTGATGGGTACTGCACTGGGTTTTGGCGTCGTCCACACTTGTGACGTGGCGGCCGTGCCAGGCAATGGCGACCTTTTCAATATAGCGCATATCCGTATGGCCTGAAGAGATGCAGTACTCAAAGAGATACTCAATGAGCTCCCGGGAGAAGCCCAGCCCGTCGTAGAAGAACATGATGGTGTTCAGGTCGTTGGGACTCAGCAGGTGGCCCAGGTATTGCTGAATGATCATGATCAGTTCACCGTCGTCATCCTGCTGGAAGCCGGAGAGCTCCTGCATGGTGTAATTGCGCCTGGTCACGCCGGTATCCGCCGGAGGCGTCTGCCTGACGACGGCTTTGACAGCCGTTTCCCTGACGGTCTCTGCTTCAGCCTGCGCTTCTTTTTCTTCCGCTTCCTCTGCAATTGCTTCCTGAGAACTGCCCGAGGACGGATCCTTCGGTTTCCTCAGGATGATCTCCGTCAGATTGCCGGAGCCATCCCTTGAAAGGGTCAGAAGGCCGGCCTTTTCCCAGTAGCGAAGGGCCCGAAGGACATCGCTTTCGGTCAGGTCAAAGCAGTCCGCCATGCCGCCGAGAGACAGGTCATGGTCCGGGGAAGGCAGCCAGCGCAGAAGATACAGATATATTTTGATAAATTCACCATTTGCCGATGGCATGTAATGATCAAGGAAGAGGTTGGACACCAGAGTCGCGTCATTCCTGTGATCTGATGAAAGTTTTAGTGGAATAGTCATGTGTATGCTCCTGTTTCTGGGTTGCTGTTTAATTCGCAAATGAAGTATAACACATTCGTCAAAATTTGAGAATAGGCGCCTCCGGCGGGGGAGGGCCCCGGTGGATAAAGTGGATAAGTGGATAAGATCGGAAGGATTTTCGATATTTCAAGCTATAGGCGGGAAAGGGGCTTTTGACAGATATAAAAAATATCCACCGTTTTCCCCTGCCTGAGGGCAGGGAGCATACGGTGGATAGTGTGGATAAAGTTTAACGGACCAGCGCTTCACCTATTGAAACCACGTTTCCGGCCCCCATAGTTATCAACACATCGCCTGTGACACAATTTTCTCTAAAAAATTTTTCGGCGCTGTCGAAATCCGGCATATAATAGGCTTCCTTTCCGGCCGCCTGAAGCAGATCCAGGATATCCCTGCTGGAAATATCGCCGGGATCCTTTTCCCTGGCTGCGTAAATGTCCACAAGGACCACCTTGTCCGCCAGGGCCAGGGATTTGGCGAAGTCCTCCAGAAAGGCCCGGGTCCTGGAATAGGTGTGGGGCTGGAAGACGCACCAGAGGGTTTTATGCGGATAATTCTGTGCCGCTGTCAGCGTCGCGGAGATTTCCGTGGGATGGTGGGCGTAATCATCGATGACGGTGACACCGTTAAAGGAACCCTTGTACTCAAAACGGCGGTCGGTACCCTCAAATTCAGCCAGTCCCTTCCGGATCAGTTCCGGAGAAATGCCCAGCCGGCAGGCACAGGCGATGGCAGCCAGCGCATTGGAGACATTGTGGAGACCGGTGACGGAAAGAGAGATACGGCCCAGATTACTGCCATAGGCGATCAGGTCAAAGGAACCTCTGGCATATTCGTCAAAGCTGATATTCGCGGCGGTATAATCACTCTCGGGCTTCAGACCGTAGGTGATGACGCTGCAGTTCAGACCTTCCGTGATCTCCGACAGACGGTCGATGTCGCTGTTGATGATCAGACATCCGTCCGTGCCCGGCTTCAGGGCGAAACGGCGGAAGGAATGGCGGATATCTTCAATATCCTTGAAGAAATCCATATGGTCTTCTTCTATATTTAATATGATGGCAATGCGGGGGTCCAGTTTCAGGAAGCTGTTGGTATATTCACAGGCCTCCGTCAGAAAGTGATCCGAATGACCGACCCGGGTATTGCCGCCGATACTCTTTAAGATGCCGCCCACACTGATGGTGGGATCCGACTGGGCTGCCAGCAGGATATGGGAGATCATGGAGGTTGTGGTGGTTTTGCCGTGGGTACCGGAAACCGCGATGGAATCAGAATAATTCGACATGATCTGTCCCAGCAGCTCCGCGCGGTCCATCATGGGAAGATGTGCCTGCTGCGCCGCGGCAAATTCCGGGTTGTCCGGGTGGATGGCCGCCGTGTAAACGACCAGATCCATATCCGGAGAAATGTTTGCGGCCTTCTGGCCGTAGACCACCTCGATCCCCATATTTTTAAGCCCTTCTGTGATCGCTGAGGGCTGGGAATCCGAACCGGAGATCCTGAAACCTTTGGAACGGAGGATTTCGGCAAGTCCGCTCATGCTGATGCCGCCGATGCCGATGAAATGGATCCATACGGGCGTGTCATAATTGATTTTATACATAAATGATCATTCCTTTTTATCTTTTTCTATCTGCTATTATAACCACATTTCCCGAAAAATCAAATAGAAAATAAGATGGGTTACAGTGTTCACTTTTCTGCGAAATAGTGTTATAATGAATCATAGTCGTTAACTGCTAATTCCAACAGAGGTGATTACGTGATCAGAAAAGAAATGATAGCTATGCTCCTTGCAGGGGGACAAGGTAGCAGACTTGGTGTATTGACAGCGAATGTCGCTAAGCCGGCCGTTGCTTTCGGCGGAAAGTACAGGATCATTGACTTTCCATTAAGCAACTGTATCAACTCAGGCGTTGACACTGTCGGTGTCCTGACCCAGTATCGTCATCTTCGTCTTAACACACATATCGGTATTGGTATCCCGTGGGATCTGGACAAGAATCATGGCGGCGTGACGCTTCTTCCTCCTTATGAGAAGAGTGACAGTTCTGACTGGTATTCCGGCACCGCGAATGCCATCTTCCAGAATCTGGAATTCATCGAAAATTATAATCCGGAATATGTGCTGATCCTCGGCGGCGACCATATCTATAAAATGGATTATGAAATGATGCTGGATTTCCATAAGGCGAAAGGTGCGGACGTCACGATCGCCTGTATGCCTGTTCCCTGGGAGGAGGCCAGCCGCTTCGGCGTCGTGATCGCCGGTGAAGACGGCAACATCAAGGATTTCGAGGAGAAACCGCCCAAGCCAAGCAGCAATCTGGCATCCATGGGTATTTATATCTTTACCTGGAAGGTTCTGAAGGAAGCGCTTATCGCGCTTAAGGATCAGCCCGGCTGTGACTTTGGTATGCATGTCATTCCCTACGTGCATGAAAAGACACATAACTGCTACTGCTACGAGTTCAATGGTTACTGGAAGGATGTCGGTACGCTGGGATCCTACTGGGAGGCCAACATGGAGCTCATCGATATCGTTCCGGAGTTCAATCTTTATGAGGAGTTCTGGAAGGTCTATACCAATAATGATATCATCAAGCCGCAGTATTTCAGTGAGAATGCTGTTGTTGAAAAATGTATCGTCGGTGAAGGCGCTGAAATCTACGGTACCATTGAGAACAGTGTCATCGGCGACGGCGTAGTCATCGAAGAAGGTGCTGTGGTCCGCAATTCCATCATTATGCAGAATGCTTATATCGGCAGGAATACAGTGGTGGACAAGGCCATTATCGCGGAGGCTGTCAAGGTGGGCGAAGGCTGTCATCTCGGTGTCGGCGAGTATGCCCCCAATGTCTACAACCCCAAGGTTTATGCCTTTGATCTGGTGACCATTTCGGAGCATTCCGTGATCCCGGATCATGTCAGCATCGGAAAGAACACGGCAATTGTCGGCGAGACGACACCTGAGGATTATCCGGATGGACTTCTTGCCAGCGGACAGGTGATCATTAAGGCAGGTGAAACAGCATGAGAGCGATCGGTATTGTATTAGCAGGCGGCAACAGCAGCAAAATGGGTATTCTTGCTGAGAAGAGAGCGGTATCGGCTATGCCGGTGGCCGGCAGTTACAGAAGTGTCGACTTCGCCCTCAGCAATATGTCGAATTCTCACATCCAGAAGGTAGCAGTGTGCACCCAGTTCAACGCGCGTTCACTGAACCAGCATCTGAATTCCTCCAAGTGGTGGGATTTCGGCAGAAAACAGGGCGGACTTTTCGTCCTGACACCGACGATCACTCTGGAGAACGACTCCTGGTACAGGGGTACTGCGGATGCCATCTACCAGAACATGGATTTTCTCAAGGACAGCCATGAGCCTTATGTCATTATTACTTCAGCTGACTGTGTCTACAAAATGGACTACAATAAAATGCTGGAGCAGCATATCGCCAAGAAAGCGGATATCACCGTGGCTTACACACATGTGCCCGAGCACGGGGATGACCTGAGACGTTTCGGCGTCCTGACCATGGACGAGGACGGCAGGATCCGTGAATTTGAGGAGAAGCCGGAGACGGCGGACAGCTCCATCATCAACGCCGGTATCTATGTGATCCGCAGGCGTCTGCTGATCGAGCTTCTTGAAAAAGCCAACAGCGAGAACCGTTACGATTTCGTCAAGGATATCCTGGTCAGGTACCGGGAGACCAGGCTGATCTACGGTTATGAGCTTAAGGGCTACTGGAGCAATATTGCGACAGTGGATTCTTATTTCAACACAAATATGGATTTCCTCAGGAGGGATGTCAGGGATTATTTCTTCGGTGATTACGACGGCATCTACTCCAAGATCGAGGATCAGCCCCCGGCTAAGTACAATCCGGGCGCATCCATGAAGAACGCTCTGGTCTCCAGCGGCTGTATCATTAACGGCAAGGTGGAGAACTCCGTTCTTTTCCGTAAGGTCTATGTAGGCGCCAATTGCGTGATCCGCAATTCGATCATTTTAAATGATGTTTACATCGGGGACAATACAGTGATCGAGAACTGCATCGTTGAGAGCAGGGGCACCATCAAGGCCAACGAAGTCTACAAGGGCGAGCCGGGCAATATCCGGATCGTCATTGAAGAGAATGACAGGTACAGAATCTGACAGAAGGGAGCTGCAGGTACTGTAACTTCAGATACACTATCAATAATTTAAGGGGAGTAATTTTATCATGCAGATTACAGATGTAAGAGTGCGCAAAGTTAACACTGACGGAAAAATGAAAGCTGTTGTTTCCATCACCATCGACAATGTATTTGTCGTTCATGACATTAAGGTCATTGACGGCGATAAGGGCCTGTTTATTGCAATGCCCAGCAGACGTACAACAGACGGCGAATACAGAGATGTTGCGCATCCGATCAATTCTGAGACACGCGAACAGATCCAGTCCATCATTCTTGAGAAGTATGAACAGGAGATGTCCGAGGAAGCCTGATCCTTTTTCTGAGGATCGGCGCTGAAAAAAAACTGCAGGAGGTCTGCGGAGAGATAAGCTTTCCGCAGGCCTCTTTTAGTGTGAATGAGGCCTTTCGGCAAGGTTGACAAATAACGGTCTGACCTTTATGATAGTTTGTGAAACAGGAAAAGACAGGAGCAGGAGAGTTATGTATTTGATCGCAGGACTGGGAAATCCCACTAAAAAATATGAAGGCACACGGCACAATGTCGGTTTTGAGACCGTGGATATCATTGCTGATTCGCAGGGAATCGCCTTATCTTCGAATAAGCATAAGGCGGTTTACGGTCAGGGATTCATCGGCGGGGAGAAGGTCATTCTTGCCAAACCTCAGACCTTCATGAATCTGAGCGGGGAGGCCATCAGAGCCCTGGTGGATTTTTATAAGATCGAGCCGGACCATGTCCTGATCATCTCGGATGATATTGACCTGCCTCTGGGCCAGCTGCGCATCCGGCAGAAGGGCAGCGCGGGCGGCCATAACGGTTTGAAAAATATCATTGCCCATCTGGGATCCCAGGATTTCCCGAGGATTAAGATCGGTATCGGAAGCAAGCCTGAGGGCTGGGATCTGGCGGATTATGTGCTCAGCAAGTACAGCAAAGAGGACAGGGTGGTCATGACAAACGCCCAGAAGGATGCCGCCGAGGCTGCGGCGCTGATCGTCAGCGGCAGGGTCAGCGAGGCAATGAACAGATATAATACGAAGAAACAGAAGAAAGAGAAAAAGGAGAAGGAGGAGCAGGAAGCGTGAAGGCATTTACAGAGCCTGTGAAGGATCTGAAGGCGGCAGTGGCTGCCAAAGAGGATCTGCGCCGGGGCGTCACACCGGTAGGCGTTTCCGGGTGCACGGATTCTCAGAAATGGCATTTCCTGCACTGCCTGGGTGAGGACTACCCGGTCCGTCTGGTCATCACCTATGATGAGACGCGGGCCCGCGCCATCTGTGAGGATGTCTCCTTCTTCGACAGGCCGGTCATGTATTATCCGGCCAAGGACCTGATCTTCTACAGTGCGGATGTCCATGGGGATCTGATCGGCAGGAGCAGGCTGGCGGTTCTCAACCGGCTGGCTGCGAAGGCGCCGGTCACCATCGTGACGACGGTGGATGGTCTGGCAGACCGTCTTATGCCGCCTGCCCGGTACTGTTCCGGGATCAGGACCCTGAAGCCGGGGGACCTGGTGGATGCGGACGCCCTTTATGCCGATCTGACAGCCATGGGCTTTGTCAGGTCCGGCCAGGTGGACGGCCCCGGTCAGTTTGCGGTCCGAGGCGGTATCATTGATATTTATAACGCGGCGGATCCCGGCCCCTGCAGGGTGGAACTCTTCGGGGATGAGGTGGATACGATCCGCTATTTTGATGTGGACAGTCAGCGGTCCTCCGAGGAAGCTGACAGTTTCACCATTTATCCGGCAGCTGAATACATTCTGACCCGGGAAATGATCGACCGGGGGCTTCACCTGATCTCAGGGGATGTGAAGGCGCTGGAGGAAAAGCTGAAAAAGGAGAAGGCCAGGGAGAGTCTGGCGCATCTGAAGCAGATGTCCGGGGAGCTGAAGGAAAGGTTCTCTTTCGGCGGCGACCTGGCGGCTGTGGATGGCCTGGTGACCTATTTCTTTGAAGAAACAGCCTCTCTGCTGGACTATCTGCCCGAAGGCAGGACGCTGGTGGTCGTTGATGAACCGGCCAAAACAGAAGAAGCCGGTGCCAGGGCGGATCTGAACTGGCAGTCCGGCATGCTGCGCCGTCTTGAAAAGGGCGCGGCCCTGCAGGGACAGCTTTCGGCCCACAGGCCCAGTGAGGAATCGCTGAAAAGGGTGGCGGCCATGACCACCCTCTGCATGAGCGTGATGCCTGCGCATCCGCATTATCTGGCTGCGGCCGCGGAATATTCGGTCAATGTCCGCAGCATCGTCTCCTACAGGGGCGACCTGAAAAGGCTGGTGGATGATCTTCGGACCTGGCAGAGAAAGCGTTACCGCGTGATCCTTGTATGCAGTACCGCTGTCCGTGCCAATCGTTTTTCCGGGGAACTGATGAACTATGATCTCATGTCCTTTTACAGCGCGGATCCGGAGCGTGTGCCTGCGCCGGGCGAGACCATGCTGGTCCACGGCGGCCTGCATAAGGGCATCGAGTATCCGGACATCAAATTTGTCATCGTTTCCGAAAGCGATATGTTCGGAGAGAAGAAGGCTTCCAGGCGGCGCCGCAGGCGCAGCACGGCCCGGGGAGAACAGATCCGCAGCTTTGAGGACCTGAAGGCCGGGGACTATGTGGTCCATGAGCATCGGGGCATCGGCATCTATCAGGGCATTGAAAAAATGGAACTGGACGATGTGATCCAGGACTATCTGGTCATCCTTTACGGGGACGGGGGCAAGCTTTATGTGCCGGTCTCCCAGCTGGACGAGATCCAGAAATACGCGGAAAAATCTGCCGAGGGGGTCAAGCTGAACCGCCTGGACAACCGGGACTGGAACAAGACCCGGAGCCGGGTCAGAGGGGCGGTCAGAGAGCTGGCCGAGGACCTGGTCCGTCTGTATGCGGTCCGTCAGTCCAGGGATGGCTTTGCCTGCGGGGCGGACACGGTCTGGCAGCGGGAGTTTGAGGACCAGTTCCCCTTTGAGGAGACCCAGGACCAGCTGGAGGCGATCGAAGAGATCAAAAAGGACATGGAGAGCACCAAGATCATGGACCGTCTGCTCTGCGGAGATGTCGGCTTCGGAAAGACAGAGGTCGCTATCCGTGCCGCTTTTAAGATGGTCCAGGAAAGCCGGCAGTGTGCCGTTCTGGTGCCGACGACCGTTCTGGCCCAGCAGCATTTCCAGACCTTTACCCAGCGGATGAAGGATTATCCGGTCAATATCGGCCTGCTTTCGCGTTTCAGAAGCCGGGCCGACCAGAAGCAGACCCTGGAGGCACTGAAGACCGGTCAGCTGGATATCATCATCGGCACTCACCGTCTCCTGTCCAAGGATGTGGAATTTCAGGATCTGGGACTTCTGATCGTGGACGAGGAGCAGCGTTTCGGCGTTTCTCATAAGGAAAAGATCAAGAAGCTCAAGGAGACCGTGGACGTTCTGACTCTCACGGCAACGCCGATCCCCAGAACCATGCATATGAGTATGATCGGGATCCGGGATATGAGTGTGCTCAACGAGGCGCCGCAGGACCGGCAGCCGATACAGACCTATGTTATGGAATTTGACGAGGAAATGGTCCGGGAGGCCATCCTCAGAGAGGTCGGCCGGGGCGGTCAGGTCTACTATGTCTATAACCGGGTCAGGGACATTGACGAGCTGACGGCGAAGCTGGCCGCGCTGGTCCCTGAGGCCGAGGTGGATTTTGTCCACGGTCAG
>CADAIF010000004.1 GCA_902787905.1 uncultured Lachnospiraceae bacterium | reverse complement strand
CTTTCCCGGATCAGGGTCCTGAGGCCCTCCCGGAGGTCCATGCTTTCCAGCGGATGCGCGTCCATAGCCATCAGGCCGTTGTTGATCATATAATAGACTTCCAGCTCATCATAGCAGGCACTGCAGTTTTCAATATGTTCTATAACAACAGCAAGTTCCTGGTCGCTCATGGTGTCCTCCAAAAAGGCCATGATCATCGACTGATTCACATGCGCTTTCAACATTTACCCCCCTTTCTTTCCGGATAAAGTCATTATAAGCCTTTTAGCTTTTTTTGTCACCAAATATAAAAGACAATCTCTTGACTGAAGTCACTTTTGGATATATAGTAATGATAGAACGAATCATTGTCACCACATATTTCTATAAGTAAGAGGAAACATATCTATGGCACTTCCGGCGACTCAGGGTTACATCCATATATATATCGGAACATTCGACCAGACAATTCGATTCGGTGATCAGCCGGAACCGTCAGTTCTTGGCGAACCTCTGATAGATTTTATTTATGCCGACCTTTCTTTGATCAGGGGCAGGGCTCACCTTACTGCGGAGTCCTTTCTTCCCGTGCATCCCTACTTCAGCTACTGTGACAAACGCTGGCAGGAAACCCTGATCAATGCTTTGACAAGTAATGACGACAGTCATACAGTCGATACTCTATCCATCGACCAATTGGCAGACATTCAGGATAGATACAGAGACTTGCTATCTTCCTTATATAATGCTTCCAATATGCTGGATGAAAAACAGTTTGCCAGTCAGCTGGCCACCTCGGAATGGATCGGCAAAATGAACTGCTTCAACAATGTGCGTCTGGTGCCCGGCAGTCAGGGTGAAGCCTGTATCGACTATTTTGTTTCTGATTTCGAGTCAGCTCTTTTTCTGGAACTCACGGAAGTTCTCAGAAGGAGGATCCGGCTGAAGGCCTGCAAGAACTGCGGCCGTCTGTTCCTGCCCAGGCGTTCCAACATGGACTACTGCCCCAGGATCTATACCAAGGACGGCAAGTCCTGTGCGGATGTGGGTTATTCCCAGACCTTTGCCAAGAATGTCAAAAACGACGATCTCCTTCAGGCCTATACCAGAGCCTACAAGGCCCATTACGCCCGTATGACCAAGCCGCGTAAAAAGGCAGCCAACATGACCAGGGAGGCCTTTGAAGCCTGGCAGCATGAAGCCCGCAGCCGTCTGGACGAGGCCCGGGCCGGCCGTCTGGATGCGGATGAATTTAAAAACTGGCTGAAGCTATAAAAAGCTTCAGCCAGTTTTTTTCCTTTATTCAGAATCAATTCTCTTCGGAAGAATCATCCACGACCTGTTCAGTCTCTGTTTCTTCAGTCTCCGTCTTCTCTGTCTCGGCCGCATCGCCTGCTCCGGACGATTCCCCGGTCGTTTCTTCAGCCTTCTCTCCGGCTGTTTCTTCGGCCTTCTCCCCGGTGCTTTCCTCAGCCTTCTCCTCGGCGGTGTCCTTTTCGTCGTCCACCAGGTCCTCCAGGGTGATCATCATCATATCCTCCTGGCTGGGATTTTCCATGGCAGCGACGCGACGCGCCTGATTGGTGATAAAGGCCTCGAACATATTCCGGACCTCACGGGCATTGGCGAAGTTCTCTATCTTAGTCAGCCGGGCATTAATGATCATGGCCTTAATGGCATCCTTAGCGTCCTCAGCCACCGTATAGTCATAACGGTCACAATTCTGATAGAAGATCTTTTCCAGTTCCTCGATGGTATAATCCGGGAACTCGATATATTTATTGAACCTGGACTTAAGACCCGGGTTACTGTTGATAAAATTCTCCATGGGCTCGGTGTAACCGGCAACGATAATGATCAGGTCATCACGATTGTCCTCCATGGCCTTGAGAATGGTATCAATGGCTTCCTGGCCGAAGGTGTCATCCTTCCTGGCCAGGGCATAGGCCTCATCTATAAAAAGGACGCCGCCCATGGCCTGCTTGATCTTCTCCTGGGTCTTGATGGCGGTCTGACCCACATAGCCGGCCACCAGACCGCTGCGGTCCACCTCCACCAGCTGACCCTTGGACAGGATGCCGATCTTCTTATAGATTTTGGCAAGAATACGGGCCACCGTGGTCTTGCCGGTACCCGGGTTGCCTGTAAAGACCAGATGCAGGGATACGGGAACCGACTTCAGACCGGCCTCCTTACGCATCTTCTGGATGCGGGCAAAGTCCGCCAGCTCCTTCACGTCATGCTTGATGGTATTTAAACCCACCAGGCCGTCCAGCTGCTCCATGGGATCCACTTCCGGTTCCTCATCCTTTTTCTCCGCAGCCTGGGCTGTCTGGGCCGCCGACTGACCATCGCCTGCAGCCTGCTGACTTCCGGTCTCCTGCTGCATCCTTTCGATATCCGCAAAGATCTCCCTGGCTTCCTTCAGGGCGTCATCCGCCCTTTTGACCGTATCCTCCGGAGAAAGAAGGCTGCCGGAGCTTTCCTTGTCATCAGACGTCTTCTTTGCTCCGCTTTTCCCGGAGTTTTTCCCGGTCTTAAGCAGGGTTCCCGGCCCGAACAGATCATCGTACAGGCCTCCCAGAAGATCCTTTTGCATTCCGGTCAGCTTCCTCAGCTGCTCCAACTGGTCTTTATCTCTTCTATTGCTTCCCATATCATAAGTCTCCTTATCACGCAGCCCCGTAAAGGGGCCGCCGTCTTATGACCATTATAACAGCAATTACCCCTTAAATGCAATCCGCATTAGCCAGCTTGTTTAAAGACGCCGCATAATCCTTAAGGTCCCGGCATAGGAGGTTTCCTGTCCCGAAAAGGGTCACCGGGCAGTAAACCAGGTCCGATGCATCGACCAGCACCTTCGCCTCCTCATACTGTTTATCGGAGAAGGCTTCAAAGGGCGGAGCACAGACCACTTTGACGGCCAGGGCCCGGGCCGCAGGATACTCCAGGTCGCTCTCAGAAGGCAGCACCGCGGCAAAGGGGATCCGCCGTCTTTGCAGCTGCCTGTACAGACCGATGCCCATACCGCCGCCGCCAATGACCACGGTCCTGCTCTCGCCGGTGACCGCAGGCATTTCTATACTGCCGTCATGGGCCATAAAGCGGGCGTTTTCAAGACCGTAAAGACTGCAGATATAGGCCGATTCAAAGACCTGCTCCGGCGTGCCCAGACGGTCTACCCGCCCGTCCCTGATACACATTACGGTATCAGAGATCTTCTGGGCCAGATCCAGTTCATGCAGGGAAAGGATCACGGCCATCCCCTTCTCCGCCGCGAAATCCCGCAGCAGCTGAAGGAATTCTGTTTTATAACGGATATCCAGGAAGGTGGTCGGTTCATCCAGAACCAGGATTTCCGGTTCCTGGCACAGGGCTCTGGCCAGCATGACCCTCTGACGCTGCCCGTCACTGATCTGGTCAAAGGGAACATCCCTTAAATCTTCCAGGGCCATCAGGGCCATGACCTCACGGACCTTTTCCCGGTCCTCTTTGGACAGAATGCCCAGACGGCCGGTATAGGGATAACGGCCGGTGGCCGCGATGTCTTCGCAGGTCATCAGGGTCGTATCCACCGGACGCGTCATGACGATGGCCATCTTTCTGGCCGCCTCACTGTCCGTGATCTGATCGGAAGGACGACCGTCAAGGCAGATGACGCCGGCCAGCCGGTCCAGCTGCCGGACCAGGGTCTTTAAAACCGTGGACTTGCCGGCCCCGTTAGGCCCGATCAGGGTCAGTACACGGCCTGCCGCCACCGAAAAATCCATATCCGATACCACGGATCTGTGCCCGTAACCCACCGTCAGGTCCCGGGCCGAAAGTCTGATCTCCTCCATTATCATCTCACCTCCTATGCGGACCTGCGCTTATGTCTGCTGATCATCATGAAGATGACCACGGGAGCGCCGAAAACAGCGGTCACCGAGCTGATAGACAGCTCTGTGGGCGCAAACAGGCTCCTGGCCAGCAGATCACAGAAAAGGCAGAAGGCCGCGCCGCCGGCCATACAGGCAGGCACCAGCACGATCGGTTTGGAAGTCTTAAACAACAGCCGCATCAGGTGAGGCACTGCCACACCCACAAAGGAAATCGGGCCGGCAAAGGCAGTGACTACAGCGGACAACAGGCTGGACACCAGGATCAGGGCCAGACGAAAGGCCTTCAGACGCACGCCTGCATTCCTGGCATAGGTCTCACCCAGCATATAGGCACTCATAGGTTTGATCAGGAAGAGAACGCAGATCAGGCTGATACCGGTAATGACTGTGATCACGCCCACATGCTGCCAGGAAATACCTGAAAAGCTGCCCAGAGACCAGTTATGGAGATTGACGATATTGGAATCATTGGCGAAGGTGACCACAAAATCCGTCACTGCCGAGCAGATGTAACCGATCATCATACCGCAGATGATCAGGACGGACAGGTCACGAACCTGCCTGGCCGCCGCAAGGATAAAGGCCATGGCCAGCATGGAACCGGCAAAGGCCGCCGCCATCATGCTCAGAGACCCCAGCGCTATGCCCCGGCTGAGCAGAAATACCATCACCAGGGCTACCACCAGCTTGGCGCCTGAGGATATGCCCAGGATAAAGGGGCCGGCAATGGGATTGGCAAAAAAGCTCTGCAGCAGCAGGCCGGACACCGACAGGGCCCCTCCCAGGA
This sequence comes from uncultured Lachnospiraceae bacterium, assembly GCA_902787905.1. Taxonomy (GTDB): domain Bacteria; phylum Bacillota; class Clostridia; order Lachnospirales; family Lachnospiraceae; genus UBA2912. The sequence goes on along the minus strand of CADAIF010000004.1, from coordinate 18,329 downwards.
TCAGAACCGCGCAGATCCTGGGCAGACGGATCTGCCAGATGATCTTGCCCAGGGTGCTTACCCGGTCTCCCGCCGTGATGATCTTCCAGATCTCCGCCGCCGGAGCCCCGACGCTTCCGATCATCAGGTTCAGGGGCAGAAGCAGGGCCAGAGCCGCCAGCAGGATCACAAAGCCTGCCAGACAGCGTTTTCCTCTCGCATCCATCGCCTTGTTACCTCCTTCAAAGAATTATCCGTTATTTTAAGGGATAGAGAAAGTGCAGGTCACCGCTCCCCTGCCCGGAGATCACAGCGTGCAGGTCCTCCAGCGTCTGGGCCACGGCAGTCGTCTGCTGGAAAAGATTCTGGGTCGTGCAGTAGACATTCCCGTTCTTCACAGCTTTAAAATCCGCCAGCAGGGCGCTTTTGCCCAGCATGGCCGAAAGGTCCGGCACCTCGCCGTCAATGGCACTGTTGTAGATCAGCAGATCCGCATCCGAGGCCATGGCATAAAAGCTCTCCATGTCCAGCGTGATGGTTGACCGCATGGAATCCTCGGCTACGGCTGAAGCCGGAATACAGTAGGTTCCGCCGGCCATATCGATGAGACGGGTGATATAATCACCGGGCCGGCGCACTACAGCCTGCCGGCTGCTGTTAATATAGAAAAAAGCCACGGAAACGCCAAGATCATCATCTGTCTTTGCCCCCTCCGCCTTCTCGATCTGCGCCTTATAAAAAGCATCCGCCTCCTGCGCCCTGTCGGTCAGCAGGCCGTACAGGCGGATCCACTCCATCCTTCCGAAGGGATCTGTCTCATAGCTGGACCGCTCCACCATCACAGGGATCCCGTTCCGCTCCAGCTGTTCCTTCACCTCAGGACTATGATAGATCATGGTGGACTCGATGGCAAGGTCACAGTCATCATCAATGAGCCATTCATAATCCGGAGCACTGTATTTGCCCACATAGGTCATCTCTTCATCGGCCAGGGCCTGCCTGACATCCTCAAAGCTCCAGTCCCCCGCATCCGTGCTCAGGGCACTGACCCTGCCCGTCTCATCCAGCTGCCTGAAAAAATCCATGGCCGAGGAGGCCGCCAGATAGATGTGCTTTAAAGGTTTCTGAATGACAGTGATATCGGCAGGCAGATCTTCCGGCACTCTGGCGCCTTCGTCAGCCACCAGAAAACGGTCCGTCCCCTCAATCGTGACCAGGGCCAGACCGTCCTCATAATAATCCACCGTGAAGGCCTTGGCATACTGAAGGTCCATATGACCGGACAAGCGCCCCAGATTCTCCGGAGCGCTTGCAGTTGCCGCTTTGATGCTCGAAGCGTCAAAGTATAAGGTATATTCAATTTCATGGGCCTGACTCATGGCCGTGGTATCCGCGATCACAGGCATCTTACGGTTAAAGACCGATACCGGGATCTCGAAAACGGAATTGCCCTCGGTATTCACCGGCTCAAATTTTTCAGGACCCACCAGCATGTAGTCATAGTTGGGACTGCTCCAGGTGATCCTGGCGATGCATGTTCCGCCGGAAACCACCAGCTCAGCCGGCGACTCAACACTGGCCTTGCCGGAACCGCCTTCCAGCTTCACATCCACCAGATAGGTGCCGTCCGCAAGATTAAGGCTTTCAGCCGTCGTCAAAACCCCCGGCTTAAAAGCTTCCATGGGAAGATCAGCAGATAAGAAGACCAGGGTACGCTCGTACCACTTTTCTTTCTTTGTACTGAAGGCCGCGCAGTCGATCCCCTGATCCAGAGCCTCTACCGGGACGGTAAAGGTGTGACTGCCGTCCGCGTCCTCCTCATGGGTGATCCTGTCCGCCTCCGCAGATGCGGCTGCTTCCTCACCGGTTCCCATATAAAGCCATGTATAGCCCTTGCCGCCCATGGTCATTTTGGCGGTCATGCCCGCATCGGACACGGTCAGCTGACAGGCAGTGATCTTAAACATGGAAGAACTGGATGCCACAGAGATGTCATAGACACCGTTTTCCAGCTGGTCCGCCGTGATGGGGACCATATCGTCCGTGACCACATCTTCCACCGTGGTCATTTCATCCGCCGAAGCGACAGCGTCACCGGATGCACTTTCCGAAACGGTCTCAGCGGCGGTTTCGGTGACGGCCTCTGTGGCCGCCGTTTTACTGCTGCCGCAGCCGCCGAGCATTCCGGCGGCCACGGTCATACAGCATAAAAGCGCTGTAAATCTTTTAAACATATCCTATTCCTCAGATTACTGCAGGCTGTCAAGGGCGGCCTGAGCATGGGCAACGTAGATGTCCCTGATCTCCTCAAGTTCACCAAGACCGCGAAGCACCGGAACCACCTCGTAGCCGGCCTTTGTAAAGATGGTCTTCCAGGAATCCTCCTCATCACCGGCCATATCGTTATTGGCATGGTCACCGGCAACAACCATCAGGGGCTCAAGGACGACACGCTTATAATCGCCTTCCTGAACCTTAGCCAGCACATCCTCTACAGAAGGTGTGGCCTCTACAGTACCGATAAAGTAATGGTCACAGCCCTTTCCTGCCAGCACAGACTGCATTTTGTCATATACGCCATTGGAATCCGCCTCAGTACCGTGACCCATGAAGACGATGGCTGTCTCGCCGTCATCATACTCAGCGGTCGCAGATACGATGGCATCCGCAACAGCGGAGAAATCCTCATCACTGGTCAGGAGCGGTTCACTGATCGCGATCTGCTCAAAAGCATCCGCATAGGTGGAGAGCTCTTCTGAAAGATCCGTATACTCAAAACCATTCATCAGATGAGTGGGAACCACCACCAGACGTTTGACATTATTGTTGACGGCTCTGTCCAGAGCTTCGCCGACATTATCGATCGCAACGCCGTCACGGCTCTTGACATGGTCAATGATGATCTGACTGGTAAAGCCTCTTCTGACGCTCCAGTCCGGGAAGGACTCAGCCAGAGTGCTTTCAATGGCACCGATGGTCATCCTTCTGCTGTCATTAAAGCTGGTACCGAAACTGACTACCAGGATCTCATCCTCACCGATCTCATCCTGATTGCGGGGATCATCCAGTGAAGCATCACCGGTGTTGTAGTTTTCCTCATCCTCTTGAGCGGCCTCCGTCTCGGCAGCTTCCGTCTCCGCAGCTTCTGTTTCTGCAGCTTCAGTCACAGCCTCGGTGGCTGCAGCTGTCTCCGCGGCTTTCTCGGTCTCCTTTGCAGAAGAACCGCCGCAGCCGGCCAGCATCAGGGCGCTTAAGGTGAGGGCAGTCATGGTCATCAGCATCTTTTTCATGTTTCGTTTCCTCCTTCTGCTCCTCCGGAAAAGAGGACATGATAAAGGCGGCCATTTTATTAAAAAGAAACACCCCATAAGACGGGGTGATATCACAAACAGACCCTCACCTGTGGGAGTGTCTGCTGACGGCGCGATCAATACCTCGTGATCCGGAAAAAACTTCCTGTGCCGCAAACGGCAGGTTTCCTGGCTTGAGGATCAAGGCGAAAAGCAGGCCTTCCCGGTCAGAGACCAGTGACCATAGACAGCTTTTTGCTCCCCTGTTACAGTGACGAGATCGTACAGGACTTGCACCTGTTTCCCTTTTAACTTCCGGGGCACTTAAAAAGCCCCGGAAGCACCGTTTGCTTTGATATTCAGTTGATTACTTACTGATTATAGCAAAGTAAAATGTATATGGCAATCCTCTTTTGCTATTCTCCGAACATAGATTTTTTCAGCTCGAGTGTCTCCTCATAGAGAGCCGTATTGGCATCGGAGATAAGACAGCCTTTCAGTTTCTCTGCATACAGAAGCGCCTCTTCCATCAGTTTAACAGACAGTTCAGTCAACTCCGACTCAGAAGAGTTCTTCAACAGTCGTACTGCCGCCGAATCTGCTTTGACCATGGCACGCCAGGTCTCAGCGGTATCCATCGCAATTGATACCAGGGCCTGCATACTCCCCGGAGCGTCCGCCTTTACAGCTTTATGCCGCGCATTGATCCTGTCCTGATAACTCAGCTGATGCTGCCTGATATAGAGACATTCTGCCAAAGCCTCCTGAGCAGCACCGGCCGCCACAAAGAAATCAACTCTCAGGAGGTGGTACTCAATGAAGAGCCTGACCTTATCCTTTTCATTCTCACAGCTGTTCAGAAAGACCTCAAGATCGTCCCCCAGCTGATCCAGCATCAGCGACGGCGTCTTTAAATCGTCCTTTTCCAGTCTGAGCAGTTCCCTCACAGCCATCCGGGCCGCATCGAAATACTGGCTGAAACTGTCATCGGAAGGCTTCAAAAGCAGCTGCTTTCGACTGTAATTACGAAAAATCGCCCATATCTCAGGCCGGTCAGGCACATAAGCAGACCCGTTTTCCTTTGCATGATAAAGCGTGCTGAATAAACCGTCAAGATACGGACCTGTTTTCTCCTGATCAAGATATCGAAGGAAGGACAGGAGCCCTTCGCCGTCATCTTCGATACTGACTTCACACAGAGACCAGACTGCCCTGTCAAAAGCCCCTGCCTGCAGTCGTTCTTCCCTGCCGCTGACATAAGATGTCAGAAAAGCCCAGGCCCTGTCTGAAACCGCATGACTGACGATGGTATCCACTCTCACCGGATCTGCAGAAGGCAGATCCCTGAACCACTCAAACAGCTGATGCTGCTTCCTGCCCTCATCTCTCCGATAATAAGCTTTCAAACCGATTTTCAGATCAGATGAGGCAATATCCCAGCGGCCATCGGATTTTCTCAGAAAATAATCCTGCAGATAGGCGGTAAAGGTCGTAAATGCCATGGCATCCCAGGAAATACCATATCTGCGGCCGATGCCCTCCATATCGCTTTCCCTGAGCCCGCCCGGGGTCGAAACCATCAAACTGACAAAGGTCAGCAGATGCCGGGAACCTGACAGCTCTGCGGCCGCCTTTAAAATGGCCAGGAACTGATCCCGGATATCTCCGGGAAAAGCCGCGATCAGCTTCAGCTGTCTGGCTGTCAGTTTTTCATCAAATCCCCGGCGGCCATGTCTGACAGCTTCAAAATCCCTCCGGTCCATCATTTCCAGCCGGTCAAGCAGAAAAGAGGTCTTAAGCGGCAGACATTCCGGGTTTTTCCTCACTATGGCCTCGATCACTTCCGGCGCCAGCTCCCGGCCTTTTCGCTTTAAAACAGCCCTGATCTGGGCCCTGATGTCCGCCTCAGATGTATCGGGACAGCCATAGACCTCCATCCGGGTACCCTTAAAGCTGATCTGAGGACTGCAGAAACAGATCATGGCCGCGCGCGGACTTGCCTTGGGTATCGTAAACTGCAGCCAGTTTCGGAATTTATCATAACGAAGCCTTTCCGGCGCGTCCAGGAGGAAAAGAATCATGCCGGTTTCTTTTTCATGCCATGCCATGATCAGATTCTCCAGTCTGGCCGACCAGCATTTGATCTCATAATCCGAAGAACCCGCCCTTAAAGCCACCGGACTATACCTGCCGGGATCAAAACCGGGCTCCATATCCCCGGCATGTAAAGGTCTTGCCGGATCGGGCTCCGCCCGATCGATACTCATTGACATATTCCACATGGAGAAATGCGGATATCCCATGATATCTTCCATTTCCTCCGTCATATATCTGAGTATACCGCAGGTATCATTCGTCCCCTCGGTCAGTCCGGCAAAGACCGGGACCACAATGCAGCCGGCCTTCCTGGCTTCAATTGCCAGATGGGCCATCATCGCTGTTTTTCCGCTGCCGCAGCGGCCGGAAATGGCATAAATCGGCGTGTTGCCGGTAATACTGAGGACAGGAGCATCCGGCCATGTCTCCCTGGCCGCCTTCTCCGCCTGAATCCTGCAGAAGGTTTCCTGATAGAGTTTCTCCCGTGCATGACCTGAAAGACCTTCAACAGATTGCAGATCTCTCAGGATCAGGCCTTCAAGGTCCGTCCTGACCTGTTCGGCAAAAGCCTGAATGTCTTCCTGTCTCGGTTTTTTGAAAAGATCAAAGCGCATCCGGTACTCTTTGACCTTACCGGGCAAGGCCGCCATAAGACGTGCCTTCAGTGCCTTCTGCTTTCTGTCATGTTCGGCATCCTCAGCTTTAAAGGCCTGAGGTATATTTCCTTCCGCCCTGCGGAAATAAACCAGGACCCTGTCAGATGCTGCCAACTGACTTAAGAATCCGTACTGAATCTCCATTTCGGTGACGCTTGTCCTTTCACGGCCGGAAAAAGCCGCAGGATATCTGCGTCTGATCCTCTCGGCCGTCTCCTCATCCGGAACCCAGCCGTAGCGGTCGCCTGCCAGTATGATCATATAAGGCCGGCACTGATCTATACGATCGAAGCAGACCTCCAGAATCTTTCTGGTTCCCTCCTCCTCGTCAAGGTTCCCGGTCATGATCCCCCATCTCAGATCACAGAGAGATACATTGTCGCCGTGAGCCAGTGCCGACTTATTGACTGTCGGCAGTACCAGCTGATGCAGGGCGTCTCGCTCATATTGCATATCCCGGAATGTACTGGACACAAAGACCGTTCTCAAATGTCATTCTCCTTTCAGATAATCTTTCAGATAATCTGTCCGCTGATCTCAAATCTTGAAGCCCCCGCTTTCTTTATGCTATAATCAGAAGCAGGTATAGATTAAAAAGAAGCACAGAAAGGCAGACTTATGCAGAATAATAAAAAAGTCGTCGTTCTTGGCGGCGGCAGCGGCACATCCGTCGTTGTCCGTGGCCTGAAATACTTTCCCATCGACCTGACCTGCGTGATCACCGTCTCCGACGACGGCTCCAGTACAGGCCGGCTCCGCAAGGAGTTCTCCACACCCGCTGTGGGCGATATCCGCAAGGTGCTCAGCAACCTGTCCACCCTGCCGGATGAGATCAGGGATGTCATGGAATACCGACTGGATACCTACAGTGAACTGAACGGTCATGCCATCGGCAATCTCCTTTTAACCTCTCTGATCCGTGAAACAGGCAGTCTCAAAACCAGCATTGATTACCTGGCCATGCTCCTTCATGTCAAGCAGAAGGTGCTTCCCCTGTCGGAGGATTTCCTGACCCTGGTGGGCCGGACCACCGACGGCGAGCTGATCGAGGGTGAGGAAGAGATCACGCTGGCCCATAAAAAATACGAGGACTTCTTCTATAAGGAAAAGCCCAACGTCCTGCCCGAGGTTCTTGATGCCATCCGGGAAGCGGACCTGATCATTTTGTCCACCGGCAGCCTCTACACCTCTCTCCTGCCTCATCTCATCTGTGAAGATGTCTGTCAGACCATCCGGGAGGCCAAAGGCAGGGTCATGTATATCTGCAATGTCATGACACAGCCCGGCGAGACAGATGATTTCGGCGTCACGGACCATGTGGACGCCATTGAGAAATACCTGGGCAGGGATGAGATCGATGTCGTCATCGGCTCCAACTCGGAGATCTCTGAAGCCATGCTGAAGAAATACGCTGACAGTGAGCGTAAGGACAAGGTGGAGATCGATCACGATAAGATCCGGGAGCGCCGCTTTGAATTCATTGAAAAGGATCTGCTCACCGTCGCTGACGGCACCATCAAACACGATTCCCTGAAACTGAGCACGGTTATTTTTGAATATTTATTAAGATAGTTTTTTCGAATCCCGGACGCTTTCCCATTCCGGCAAAAGCGTCCGGGATTTTTATGCCTCCGGGCCGCTGAGCTCAGGCACCGTGAAGCGGCCCCTGAAAAAGTTCATATAGCGGTAATGCCCCTTCCGGATCTCCCACAAGGGGCAGACAATGCCGTCCTGAACGCTGAAATAAGCGCTGCCGATATCGGAAACATAGGTGTCACAGTCTTTGTAACCCAGGACGGAAAAATTTCCGTATCCGTCAAAAATGACAAAATCCTTCAGGTTCAGGAATTTGTGCAGACAGACAACGTAATACAGGAGCAATTCCCAGAGGACTTCCGCAAATTCCGCCTGAATAAAGCCATGGGCCCTGACAGCGCAGCGCAGATTCCCTAGAAAAGCCGACAGGCCTTCAAAATCCATGGTCTCACCGCTGACCGTAAATGGCAGGCAGGATGACAGGTACTTCTGCAGCGTCCGGCAGCGCTTCGGCAGCCGGATGGCCATTCGGACCGTCTCACCGGCCGGCAGATCCTTGGGCATAAACTTCAGGATCTGATCCGCCATATGCCGGAAATTCACCTTCAGGTCAGCATCACCTGCCGGCACGCCATGAAGCAGCAGACAGAAATACTGGACCGACAGATAATTAAACTCCAGATAATCCATCAGGCCGATACATTCGGAGGTCAGATCTTCATAGTAAAGCACATTATTGATAAATCCTGCTCTGAAGATCGTATTCTGACCACGATTTCCGAGGGGCGATCTTTCATCCATCTCCTCCAGGATGCGTTTGAATACAGCCGGACGCAGGCTCATATCCAGGGCCGGCTCAAGCCTTTTCGGCAGACTGCCCTTCATGTAAAGGGGAAGCGTCCCCCGGATATAATCCGTCGTATTGGTTCCCCAGGCCACCATCTCCTCCTGATCCTCAAACTGACGGATCTCAAGAGACCGGATCCAGGGGAAAGGGTTAAAGACCGGATAACGCGTCTCTCCCAGGACAGCGATCCTGACGGCCACGCCCGGAATGCCAAGTCCCCTGCAGGTCATAAGCGCCATGATCATGATTTTGACCGTATATGACTCTTCTGTCTCATCACTGTAAGCCACAGCATCCCGCCATCCCGGCGTATTCTCATCAAAGGAAGCCGCGTAGTCATCAGCCAGCGCGTCCCATTCCTGCCCCAGATAAAGGCAGGCAATGTGCGGGCAGTGCTTGAGGATCAGATAACGATTAAAGATCTCCGGGTCTGCCAGCCTGTTCCCCTTCAGCATTTTAAACATCTGCTTAAAGCTGTCATCGTCTTTAAAATAGGGCCTGCCGTTATAATAATCCTTCAGATAGATCCTGCTTAAAGGATCCTCTGCCTCCGGAACAGGCCTGAGTACACACCTTTCTACCGCCGGGGCGCCTTCAAGATAATCTTTTTTGAATTGCCACCGCTTTTTAAGCTTCGGAATCCTCTGCAGGTCCATCGGCATAAGCTCCCGGGGGCCCTCCCCCTTCCTGAGGGTCACCGGATAAAAGATCCGGCGGCTCATATCCGGACTGTACTCAGCAATTTTTCCGTTTTCATAACAAAGGAAGGTCCGGTTTTTCTCCTTTTTCGACAGCCCCGTGAAAAGGAAGGGCCTGCCGCCAATCATTTTCATGACCGGGATGGTTTTCCCGCACACATTCTCCAGAATCATCAGATGACCGGTCAGGGTATGGTCATCCGCCAGAAAGACTTCAACGATCTTCTCCGTCACCGTGATCAAAGGATCGATCAGACGGTCGTCCGCCACAAAAAGCATACTGCCATGACCGATAAAGCGGTTTCTCAGCTGCGGGATCAGGGCAGAGACCGTATTGTAATCCGCCTTTTTGGGCGGCCGTACCTCAAGAAGCTCCGACAGCATCTTACAGGCACGGATCAGGTTCAGATCATATACCGACGTTTCCTGCGTGCGCTTTTGCCGGCTCTGCATATCCCCGGCCGAAAAATCCACCAGCGTTTCAGGGGTCAGGTCTTTGTCCCCACGGGACAGAGCGATCAGCGCCCGCACATGGATACAGTACTGGGACAGCTTCATCAGATCATAAAATTCTTCAGCCGCTGTTTCCCCGCATAACAGCCGCCTGACCTGGGTGATCAGGATGTCGTCACCGGACGCCCGGGCCGGCTCATACAGCTTCAGATAGCGTTCCCTTTTGGCCTTCAGGCTCCGGATCTGATCCAGCTGCTGCATGGGAAAATCTTTGGATGCGGAGATCACTGCCGGATATTTGCCATAGAGCCAGGCCTTTTCCACTTCCCCGCGGTCCAGAGACCTGTGGCTGATCAGCCGTTCCCAGACCAGCACCTCCCAGCCGTCCCCGGCCATTTTATCCAGATAAGCCGCCATTTCTCTGTACTGACGGGCTGTATAGTCACCCGTAAAGTCCGCGTTAAACAGGGTCATCCTGTCGCACTGGGCCAGTAGGACGATCTTCTCCTCATAGTCGCCTTCGGGAACCAGGCCGCGCATGAGGCCGAAAGGGCTGGCAATACAGGTGTCTCCGACGACAAAGGCGCCCAGATTTCTGGCCTCCATAGACCCGGAACCATATCTGTAAAGGGCCGCGAACCACTGGGGTCTGGGCATGGGAGTGTCCAGGATATCCATTGGAGTCACATAAAGGATCAGCCGGCGCAGGCAGCCGCTTTTTACAGGATTGTCCAGTCCCTTTTGGATCAGACCCCGGGCAAAGGTATCCATATGGATCAGATAGACAATTTCCGGAATGATAAAGGCAATGACGGCTGTACTCAGGAAAAGTACGATAACCAGCTCTATCTGACTATTGCCCAGCTGCTGAAGATAGGTCTGCAGCGGCTGATCGATATGCAAAACCGCATAGTTTAGCTGCGGCCTGATCTCGCTGTAGATATAGTAGCTGTACAGATAAGACGGCAGGCAAAGGTAAACCATATAAAGGCATACTTTCATCCAGGAAAGCATCAATATCCAGTAAGATCGTTTCAGAAAAAGCTCTGCCGCATGAGTCAGGAGGAACAGAAGCATGGCCGCGCCGCACATGACCAGGCCGCAGCTGTACCAGTCAAGGAGACTGACCTGCTTGAAGCTGCAGCCTGCAAAAAAGGCCTCCATAGCCCACTGGAAAACCGCCCCATAAACAAAGGCAGCGGCTGCAGCCATCAGCCAGGTAACAGATCTTTTACTTTTTAACTTAAAAAGCCGGTCTCCTGCCAGGGCCCAGAAAACCACAAAGGCCAGGTACAGGAGGGTCAGCCGGCCAAAACGCATTTCCGGTATCTGAAAAAGCCGTAAAGGCGCTATGGTTTTACCGCCTTCAGTTATCACATACACCGGCTCCGTCATTCCGCCAAAAGAGAAAAGATATAGAAATCCGCAGACTCCAAGCAGATAGATCCACACAGGGAGCTTTCGTTTAAAATGAACAGGCAGATTCATGCACACTCTCCAGTCTGTATAATCATCGTTTTCCTATATTATATCGTCTTTCCGGTAAAAAACCCACACAAAAAAGGCCTGATCACTTCGATCAGACCTTTTTTAATGCCGGCAGTGGGACTTGAACCCACACGTGCTCGCACACAACAGATTTTGAGTCTGCCTCGTCTGCCATTCCGACATGCCGGCTTTGCACATTGACCATTATAACAAGCCCGGATTCTTCTGTCAAGAAAACCGGTCCGCCCCCGGCCGGGGGAGATAATGAAAAACCGGAACCTCAGATGAAGTTCCGGTAAGTAGCCCGTAGCGGAATCGAACCGCTGTTTCCGCCGTGAGAGGGCGGCGTCTTAACCGCTTGACCAACGGGCCATCAGGTACTTTGTTATAATATACCATGTCTCAGAAAAAATCAAGCCCTTTTTTTAATTTTTTTCAAAAAGTATCATCAAAAGGAACAATCAGCTTCGTATGTCGTGTTATTTGCACAATGCCTGTCAGGAGAGTCCGCGACGCTGCAGCTGCCCGGCAGCAGAAAGCATCCGATGACCACCATAAGAATGAGCAGTTTTTTACGCATCACGGTCTCTCCTTTCCATCATTTTTTACAGCAGCGGAAACCTTAAGGATACCTTGAACAGGTCTCCGTCGATATCGATCTGCATCCTGCCATTCATCAGCCGGCACAGGCTCTCCGCAATGGACAGGCCCAGCCCGCTCCCCTCCGTACTCCGGGAAGTGTCGCCCCGGACAAAGCGCTCCGTCAGCTCGTCACCGGAAAAGTTCAGGGGGAATTCCGAAATATTCTTAAAAACGACTTCGGCTGCCTCGGCATCCGTATGAAGGTCTGCGTAGACCCTGGTCCCGGGCATGGCATATTTACAGATATTACTCAGCAGATTCTCAAAGACACGCCACAGCTGTCTGCCGTCAGCCTTGATAAAGACCGACGTTTCCGGCCTGGCTGTCACCAGGTTCAGGCTGGCGCCGGCAAGGCGCTCCTCAAACTCTCCCAGAGCCTGAGTCATGATCACATTCAGGTCACAGGGCTCCATATGCATCTCAATATTTCCGGTAGAAGCTTTGGACGCATCCAGAAGGTCACCGACCAGCTTCTTTAAGCGGGCCGACTGCCTGGCCAGAACGTCAATGTACTCTCCTGCCTTCTCGTTCTCCACCGGCTCCTTCTGCAGCAGATCCACATAATTGATAATGGACGTGAGCGGCGTCTTGATATCATGGGACACGTTCGTGATCAGCTCCGTCTTCATGCGTTCGCTCCTGAGCCTGGCATCAACCGCCGTCAGGATGCCGTCGCCGATATGGTTGATATCATCCGCGTGCCGACGCATATCCCAGTACATCCGGTGGGTGTCGATCTTCGCGTCCGCCTGTCCTTCGGCGATCAGCTTCGTCCCCTTCATGATCTTGCCGAACTGAATAAGCAGCCAGAGGCAGGCAGGAATTTCAAGGCATTTATAAATGAAGAAGAAAAAGGCTTCCATTTCCAGGTCATAATCTGTGGCCATGATCACCATGAACTGGAGAAAGGTGATGACGCCGAGGATGACCAGACCGCGCACCATTAAAGATGTATGCTCTCTCAGGGCATTTCTGAGTTTTTTCAGACCCAGAATGAGGTACCAGGAGGCCGTGGTCCTGGCAAAACTTTTTGCCTTGACCCGGACAGCGATGCTCATGACAAAGAGCATGTTCACGATCACCAGCCCGGCAAAGATCCCCAGGGCCAGCAGGCCGAACAGGGCCATATAGGTCAGGTTTCCCGCATAGCCAAGCATCGAAAGGCTCTCCATCATCAGAAGGATTCCGAGGGTGTCCAGACAAAGCAGACCAAAGCCGTACAGACCTAAGGGGACCCTGTCCGCCAGCCGCTGATGGATATCCTCATCTCCTGCCCGGTGACCGGCGCTCCTGACCAGCCAGATGCAGCAGAGGACCGAAAGGATCAGACCGGTCACAAAGATCGGGATCATATAGGAGAAAAAGCCTTTGATCACCGTCGTAAAATCATCCGCCTGCAGGAACAGGTCCTTGCTGCCGTCCGCTGACAGGGTCAGCGGGTCATTCACCTGATAAAGAACAATTTCATATTCTGCCGGTGCAGAGGAAGAGCGCATATCCGAAAGATGTACCCCCGACGACCAGGCCGCCAGGAAAGAAGTATCATCATAGTAGTATTCAAAGCCTCTGAAACCTGCGTAATAGCCCAGATGATCACCGGTATAGCCGGGACTTTTATACAGGTAAAGGGCCGGATCCTCAAGATCCAGGCTCTCAACATCCAGACCGTCCCCGGCATCCTCACCCTCAACGACGACCACGGCATAGTCCATATTACCGGTCACCTTAGTCAGCATGGCCGGATCCGCCGTCACGCCGCCCTTCTGGGACAGAAGCTTTGCCGCGTAGGTATCCCCGCAGATCCTGTAGGCCTCATTCTGCAGGTCCCCGGCCATGCCCTCACCCTTCAGAATGATGAGGGCGCCGCCCAGGAAAAACAAGGTCATTCCGATGATCAGAAGCAGCATGGCCAGCAGCTTGGCCCATGTGTATCCCATATATTTTCTCACTGTTTATTCGCCTCCATCTTATAGCCGTGTCCCCACACCGCTTTCAGATATCTCGGCTCGGCCGGATTATACTCGATCTTCTCCCTCAGGTGGCGGATATGGACGGCCACCAGGTTTTCCGTGCCGAGCGGATTATCTTTCCAGACTTCCCTGTAGATCTGTTTCGGTGAGTAGACGGTCCCCGGATGCTGCATCAGAAAATGCAGGATATCATACTCCGTCGGGGTCAGACTGACCTCCACCCCGTCAAGAAGGACCTGCTTGGACCGGTCGTCCAGTTCGATCCCGCCCAGAACCAGTTTGTCCGGCTTGTTTTCCCGGCTGCCCAGCATCATGAACCGCCTTAAGTTCGACCGGACCCTGGCCTGAAGCTCTACCGGATTAAAGGGCTTGGTGATATAGTCATCCGCGCCGATGTTCAGGCCCAGCACCTTGTCCGTATCCTCGCTTTTGGCGGACAGGAACAGGACCGGTACATTTGAAAACTCACGGATCTTTGTCAGGGTCTGGATCCCGTCCATCACAGGCATCATGATATCCAGAAGGACCAGGTGGATCTCCTCCCGCTGCAGTATTTCCAGGGCTTCGCATCCGTTATAGGCACAGAAGATTTCATAACCGTCACTGCTCAGGTAGATCTTAATGGCCGATACGATATCTTTCTCATCATCACAGATCAGTACGTGGTACATGTTTTACCTCCGAAGGATTAAAGAATTCTTATGTTTACAGTATATACAGAATAAGATGAAGAACCAAGCAGGTGAATTCTTTAGATTTGATTAAGATTTGCTGTAAAAACAGAATAACCGCGGATTCAATAACGAATCCGCGGTTACTTATGGACCTGCGGGGAGTCGAACCCCGGTCCGAAGACATGTCCATCCAAGTTTCTCCCATCACAGTCACTGTTTTAACATTCCCTTGGCCACACGCCCGGTGACAGGCTTACGACCTTAGTAGCTTCATGAATTTTCCCGGACCGCAAAGCTTAGGAGCGGGAGGTCCTCACCTGTTTGATGCCGGGAACCGGAGCAGTGAGCGACTCCGGGCCGACAGCAGCCTTACGCTGCGAATGCTAACTTTTCGTCTGCATTTATATTTAGGTTTCCGCATTTTATCGCAGGTGCGGAGATCTGCGGATGGCTTCTCAAACTTCTACATCCCCGTCGAAACCAGTACAAGCCCGTTTAAGACAGTCTTATTATAACACAAAACATATGTTTGTCAATACGCCTATTTCAGCCGTATTTTCATCTCACGCTCCGCCTCGCGCCGCTGGTCCTTTTTAGCGATATCCTGGCGCTTGTCATAGAGCTTTTTACCCTTGGCCAGACCGATCTCCACCTTGACCTTGCTGTCCTTAAAATAGACCTGCAGCGGCACAATGGTGTAGCCCTTCTGGGAAACGGCCCCCATAAGCTTGTTGATCTCCCGCTTATGCAGAAGAAGCTTACGGGTCCTTAAGGGATCCTTGTTAAAGATATTGCCTTTCTCGTAGGGGCTGATGTGCATCCGCTCGATGAACATTTCGCCGCCCTCGGCATGGATAAAGGCCTCCTTGATACTGCACTTGCCCATGCGCAGGGACTTGACCTCCGTTCCCACCAGAGCAATGCCGGCCTCATACTTCTCTTCTATAAAATAATCGTGATACGCCTTTTTATTGTTGGCGATCAGCTTCACGCCTTTTCCGGCCATCATGCACCTTCCTTATAAGTAATCCTCAGGACGCAGCCGTCCATCCACCTCATCCGCCGGTTCAAAAGCAACGGTCCTGGTAGTCATGTCCACACCCAGAACCCGGATCCTGATGGGATCCCCCAGCCGGAAGACCCTGCCGTGATCCTCACCTGTCAGCTCACAGCCGTTATCATCCAGCAGATAATAGTCATCCCACAGGTCCTCCAGACGGATCAGACCTTCGCAGGTATTGGGCAGCTCCACATAAATGCCCCAGTTTTTCAGGCCGCTGATGACACCGTCATAGCACTGGCCGATCCTTTGGGACATATACTCCGCCTTTTTGATCTTATTCACTTCCCGCTCCGCCTCATCGGCCCTGCGCTCAGTCACCGAAGATGCAGCCGCGATGTCCGGCAGGATCGTCCGGTAATGGGCCTGACGTTCTTCAGACAGACCACCCCTCAGATGCTCCTTAATGATCCTGTGGATCTGCAGATCCGGATAACGCCGGATGGGCGAAGTAAAATGACAGTAACAGGATGCCGCCAGACCAAAATGCCCGTAGTTGGAGGTGGTATAAGCTGCCCGCTGCATGGAACGCAGGACCAGCCTTGTGATCATCACTTCCTCCGGCATACCCTCGATCCGGCCCAGGAGCTTCTGGAACTCACCGGGATGCACAGTCTCCTGCCGGATGTTCATCTGGTAACCGAAGTTGCGGATAAAGATGAACAGCCTGCGGATCCTGTCCGTATCCGGCGCCTCATGACACCTGTAGACAAAGGGCAGCTCCTGCCAGTAAAAATCCTCAGCGACGGTTTCATTGGCTAAAAGCATGAAATCCTCGATCAGACGGGAAGCCTCATTCCTGTCATAGGCTTCAATCTTCACAGGAAAGCCCTTCTCATCCAGAGTGATTTTGGACTCCGGCAGATCAAAATCGATACCGCCCCTCTTCCTGCGCTTCTCCCGAAGAAGCAGAGACAGATCATGCATGTCCTTCAGCATATGAAGGATATCCGCGTCCGCCTCCCCGAAACGGTCCGGCGCTTCTATCATCTCAGATGCCTGCGGATATGTCAATCGCCTGTCAACCCGAATGACACTCTCCATGATCTGATGGTCCGTCACCCTGCCCTTCTCATCCAGAGTGATGAGGCAGCTTAAGGTCAGCCGGTCCTCCCCGGCCTTTAAGGAACACAGACCATTGGATAAGGCCTCCGGCAGCATGGGCACCAACTGACATCCGCGATATGAACCCCCAGCCTGAAGCCCCCGGCCACCCGGGTCAGGGAGATGGCATCGTCAAAATCCTTCGTATCCGCGCCGTCAATGGTGACCGTCAAAAGGTCACGAAGGTCCGTCCGGCACGCCTTGTCCGATTCCGGCACCTCATCCGGCAGCATTCTTGCCTGCCGCCGGGCTGCCTTCGGAAAAGCATCCGGGATCTGAAAAGCCCTGACGACCACAGCCGAATCCAGAGAAGGATCGTCCGCGTCACCCAGGATTTCCTTGATCTTTCCCTCCGGAGATTTTTTATAGGAACCGTAATCCGTGATCTCCACCACTACCCGCTGACCGTTTTTGGCCCCCCGGGCACACTTGGGCGGAATAAAGATATCCGTGGGTATTTTCGCCAGATCCGGCACCACAAAACCATATTTTTTATTCTTCTGGTAGACCCCGGTCAGCTCCGTAAAGGCACGTTTGAGGATCCTGGTCACATGAGCCTGGGCCCGTTTGCCGTGCCCTTCGGCCGGCGCGACGATCAGGGCCATGACCGTATCCCCGTGAAAGGCCTGCCGGGTATAGTCCATGGGCACAAACAGGTCCTCTTCCATACCGGGAACCGAAATAAAACCAAAACCCTTCTGACTGCCGCTGAAGGTTCCCGTCACCGTTTCCGGATCCATATCCCATTTTTCTTTCAAACCTTTCACCTCCTTTAAGTCTTCCAAAAAAGAAAAAACACTCACATCCAGGAGTGTTTCTTCTTTTAATCAGATCAGTATCCCCAGCTCATATTTAAGAGAATGGACAGGACGAGGAAGATAATAATACCGATAATGGTCACGCGCTCCCTCAGGGCATCCTCCGTGTGCTTTTTGCCATGGACAGAAAAGTAAGTGTCGTTCTGCCTGGAAACAATACCGCCGGAAAGATCCGCGCCGTCGCCCTTTCCCTTAAAGATGAAATATACGAGGACAGCACTTACAACGATGTAAATGACTGTAGCTGCTATTCTGATACCGCTCATGCGTACACCTCCTGCAATCAATCCAAATTATTATAGCACAGGCCTGCCATATAATCAATGCCTTTTTTCATCTTTCATATGTTACTCACTCACAGCCTTAAAGCCCTCACCCCGGACCTCCTTGGTCTCGGAGGTGATAATGAAGGCATCTTCATCAAACATACGGATGATGGCCGTCAGACGGGCAAACTCCTGCCGGCGCACCGCGCAGATCAGGACATTCCTGGGCTTGCCGGTATAGGCGCCCTCGCCCTTGAGGAAGGTGACGCCCCTTTCCATCTCCTGCATGATGCCCTCAGCGATCTCCTTATTCTTATCAGAGATCACCGTGACCATGACGCCCTTGTCCATACCGTAGACAATGGAATCGATGACCTTGGAGCAGCAAAAGAGGGAGATGCCGCCGTAAAGGCCGGCCTCCATATTGCCGAAGACAAAGATGGACACCAGAATGATCAGGCCGTCCACACCCATCATGATCCTGCCGATGGGCAGATGGGGAAACCACTTGCGGATCAGGAAGGACACGATATCCGTACCGCCGGTATTGGAACCGCGCAGAATGATCATGGCCATACCCGCCCCCATAAGGGCGCCGCCGAAAACAGCGCCGATCATGCGGTCACCCACATAGATGGGCACCGGACTGGCTGAAATGATATCGATCAGGGCACTGTTGATGACCAGGGATTTGACCGTCCGCAGGGTCATACGCCTGCCCAGGAAAAGCCAGGACAGGATCAGCAGAGGA
>CADAIF010000003.1 GCA_902787905.1 uncultured Lachnospiraceae bacterium | reverse complement strand
GGCTGCCTTCTCCATATCCTCGGCACTTTTAATGGTCATGCCGGACAGAACCTCGGCCTCCGGAATATTGGGGGTCAGGATATCGGCGACGGGCAGCAGATACTTTTTCAGAACACTGACCGCGTCCTCACTGATCAGCCTGGCGCCGCTGGTGGCTACCATGACCGGGTCCACCACAATGTTTTCCGCCTGATAGAAGGTCAGCCGCTCCGCGATCACACGGATCAGGTCCCCGGAGGAGACCATGCCGATCTTCACCGCGTCCGGACGGATATCCGTAAACACCGCATCGATCTGCTGAGCCAGAAACTCCGGAGTCACCTCGCTGATGGCTGTCACACCCAGGGTGTTCTGCGCCGTCAGGGCCGTAATGGCACTGGTGGCAAAAACCCCGTTCATGGTCATGGTCTTGATATCTGCCTGAATGCCTGCGCCGCCGCCGGAATCACTGCCGGCAATGGTCATCGCTGTCTTCATTTTCATGATTATCTCTCCCTTATGTCACAGATCAGTTATCTGACCTGGCAAAACCGTTTTTCATTCCCATACTGGCCGTATAAAGGACCTTGTCCAGCACCTCGGCCGTCGCCTTCTCAGCCTCATCCGCGATCTCCTGATTGCAGGCCTCCAGATAAGCAGGCACATTGGCCGCCGGATGCGTCAGCATCTCACGGTCAAAACGGCGGATCAGCTCATGGCCTTTGGACTGCAGCTTCATCTGATAACGCTCGATATGGACCAGGCAGGTCTGGAAATGCGCGTCAGCCAGGGCGCCGATGATCCTGTTGGTCCAGTAGAAATTCTCTGTGGTGACCTCAGCCCCTGTGTTGGCAAAGTAGGCCGGCGTCACCTCCACATTGGCATAGAAGGGGACGAAGGCGTTGAAGGGGTTGGACCCCATGGCGATCCACTGCAGGGCCATACAGTCGTCCGGCATATAGGGCCGCAGCTGGGTCAGAGCCAGGAAATTGTTGCGGCTGATGCCGATGGGCCGGTACATCCCTCTGGTCAGAGGATCGGCGTGTTTACTGTAGGGATTATAGGGTGTCCCCTGATAATAGGAGGACAGGACATATTTCACATCCTCCACAGTGACCTTGTGCTCGGGGATCCGGCACCAGGGCAGATCATCCGATTCCGGCACATAGTCCGGCTCCGGGCCGTCCCAGACATCGGAAGCCGGGTTCAGATAACGCTCGGCGAACCAGGCCCTGGGCGTGTTGTAGCAGTGGTCGGAGTCCGAATGACTGCCGAAGGCTGCCCGCACATCAAAACAGGTCTCCTGGGCCAGGTCGTAAACCTCATCATCCAGAGGCAGGGTCAGGTCCAGATGATTGGACTCGATGAAATCCAGCAGGTCCGCGCTGCACATGTAGTTGGTCTGGGTAGTGAAGGCGTCCACAAAATCGAAGGCGTCAATGCCCTGCTGATTGGGCATGATCACATAGCAGTTGTCCGGCACCCTTCTGGCGATCCAGTGGTGGCCGCCGATGGTCTCAAACCACCAGATCTCATCCACATCCTGGAAGCCGATGCCGTTCATTTCGTAGGTACCCCAGGTCTCCAGCAGCATGCCCAGGCGCTGCACGCCCTCTCTGGCACTGTGGATATAAGGCAGGACAATGGTCAGGAAATCTTCCTCGCCGATGCCGCCTCTGACCAGAGGATCCGCGCCGAGCACCCGCTCATTGGAGGTGATGGTCTCTGTCTCGGACATGGCCACATTCATGCTGTTGATGCCGGCCTCGCCCCAGATGCCCTCATTGGGCAGGGCGTTGGGCACCGCCGTGTATCTTAAGGGGTCGTCCGGCAAATCGAACTCCACGCCGGAGATCACCGATTTATAATGCCGGGGCTGATCCTCAGGCCGGACCACGATAAATTTCTTGGCCGTGAACTCGCCGGAGGGCGAATCCTCGTTGCGGGCCATCATGGTGGACCCGTCATAGGAAGCGTTCTTTCCTACCAGTAATGTTGTACAAGGCATTTTTATTTTCCTCCTGTATATGTTTTATCCTCCGTCACCACAAGATCCATCCCCTGATCCCGGTCATTTCCGGGCAGGGACAGACGGTGCTGGACCTCAAAGGCCGCGGCAAGACGCACAGCCTTCAGGGCCTTCGGCAGAAAACGGTCATAATAGCCGCCGCCCATCCCCAGACGGGAAAGATCCTCGTCAAAGGCGGTGCATGGACAGACGATCAGGTCCAGATCCTCAGGGGGGACGATCTGTCCTTTTTCTGGATCCGGCTCGGCAATGCCGAAGGCGCCGCATTTAAAGGCGTCCGCCCCATCTCCCGGGATCACCGCCAGCATCTGTCCGTCCGGACCGCAGACGGGATAGACCGGCACCTTGCCGGCGGCAGCCGCCGCCTCGGCCAGAGCGTCAAGACGGACCTCGCCCCTGACCCATCTGTAAAGCATGACGGTCTTTGCTTTCTGATAAGCCTCCAGCCCCGTGATCCTTTCGCAGATCTTCCGGGAATAAAGGTCCCTCTCTGCCTCAGACAGGGCCTCCCTGGCCCTGACGCAGCGCCGCCTCAGCCAGTCCTTGGCCGCGCCTGTAAAGGCTGTCCTGACCGCGCCGGCCAGGTACAGGGAACCGAAGGCCACCACCACGGCATCCTCCTCTTCCGCCCTTTCAAGGCTCAGATGAATGCCTTCCTCGATGGAATCGCAGGCCTCGGCCTGACCGCACCGTTCCCGGATATGGTCCGCCAGAGCCGTCCCTGTCATGGCCCGGGGACTGACCGGGGTAAGACAGAAGAACCGCTCACCCAGGGGTTGGACCAGGTCCAGAATGCCGTCATAATCCTTATCCCTCAGAACCCCCAGAAGGAAGAGGATCCTCCTGCCGGGCAGCAGGGCTTTTATACTGGCCGCCAGGGCCGCTGCGCACTGAGGATTGTGACCCCCGTCCAGGATAAAGAGGGGATCCCTGCCCAGGACCTCAAAGCGGGCCGGCCAGGACACGAAGGACAGACCCTCATTGACCGCCCGGTCACTGATCTGCCAGCCTCGCTCCCGCAAAACGCCGACGGTTTCAAGGACCACCGAAGCATTCATCAGCTGATGCGGCCCGATCAGAGACAGATGATGAGGCTGATCCCGGTAGATGAAATCCTGACCGAAAAGATCCTCATGAAGAGGCTGTATCTGAGACCTGTCGGCCAAAGTGAGGGGCACCTGCCTTTCGGCGCAGACCTCTTTGATGACCTTTGTTACCTCCGGGGCCCAGTCGTAACAGACCGCGTGACAGCCGGTCTTGATGATACCGGCCTTGGTATGGGCGATCTCCTCCAGGGTATTGCCCAGATACTCCGTATGCTCCAGACCGATATTCATGATCAGGGCGGCTTCGGGTGCGTCGATGGCATTGGTACTGTCCAGCTCGCCGCCCATGCCGACCTCCAGGACCACCAGGTCACATGCTTCCTCCACGAAATAGACCATACCGATGGCCGTCACCAGCTCAAACTGGCTGGGATGATCCTCCATCGCCTCAGCCTGGGCCATGACCCGCTCCGTGATCTCGGCCAGACGGTCACCGGGAATATAGGCCCCGTTGATGCAGATCCGCTCGTTAAAGACCTGGATATAGGGAGAGATGTACAGACCTACCCTGTAACCGGCCGCCTGCAGGATGGCATCCAGCATGGCGCAGGCCGAGCCCTTGCCGTTGCTGCCCGCCACATGGATAAATTTCAGCCGGCGCTGGGGATTGCCCAGCCTGGCCAGAAGCTCCCTGGTGCGGGACAGACCCAGACGAGTCGTACTCCAGCCATAACTTTCTATATATGCGATTGCTTCCTCTGCTGTCATTGCCATTTTCAGACGCTCCTCTTTAAGTCTCACTGAATTCCATCTGTCAGAATGCACAAATAAGAGTGCGTTAGCCGCACTCTTATCTCTTTGCCGCCCTCCGGGCAGCTTCCACTACATGACTGACCAGAACACCGGTGGTGACTGCACCCACACCGCCGGGGACCGGGGTCAGGGCTTTCACATAAGGCGCTACAGCCTCAAAATCCACATCACCGGCGATATGCCCTGCGGCCTCATCCCAGTTGATGCCCACATCCACGATCACCTGATCCGGATGGGTATAAGACCTGTCCACCGCTCTCAGCTGACCGCAGGCCGCGATCAGGATGTCCGCCTTTCGGGCAATGGCTGCCGGATCCACGGTACGAGTGTGCAGGTTGACCACAGTGGCGTTCTCATGCATCAGCATCATCGCCATCGGACGGCCGACCACCAGGGACCGGCCGATGACTGCCGCTTTCTTCCCCTTGGGATCAATGCCGTAAAAATGCAGGATCTCCATTGCCGCCTGGGCTGTGCAGGGCGGGAAACCCGTGCCGGAATTGGTAAAAACGCCTGCCAGAGACGCGTCTGTGCAGCCGTCCACATCCTTTTCCGGGGCCAGCATCTGCCTGGCCCGTTCATTATCCAGATGCTTCGGCAGAGGCCGGAGCATCAGAATGCCGTGCACCGCCGCGTCCTCATTCAGGGCTGTCAGTGCCCGGTCGAAATCCTCCTGGGAGACGTCCCCCGGCAGGATGACCTGACGCACGGCCACCCCCACCTTCTCGCAGCGCTTCATGGCCCCGCGTTCGTAGGAGAGGTCATCCGGACGCTCCCCCACCCTGAGAATGGCCAGAGTCGGAATGGCGCCTGCTTCCTTTAAAGCAGCCACATCGGCTGACATTTTCGCGTTCATGGCCTCCGTCACCGGAGCCCCTTTCAGTATTTCTGCCATTTACAGTTCCTCCGGAAACATCAGCCGCGCAGACCCGAAAAGACCTGATCATAGATCCGGTCCGCCAGGGCGTTGTATTTTTCAAGCAAAGCATCCGCCTCCTGCTCGATTTCGGCTGCGTAAGCCTTATCTTGCATAGAGCGGGTGTTGATAAAGACATTCAAAGACGCGGCCTGAAGCGCCGCCTTACAGGCCGCTGCCGCGCAGCCTGCGTCAGAGATCGCCAGTCTGGAGCCCTTTTCCGCGAAAACAGCGATCACATCCAGAGCCTGACCGCAGGTCCGCATGATCTCCAGAGGCACGGCACTGCCGCCCTTAAGAGCCTCCTCCATGATACGGTTCCTTTCAGGATCATCCTTGGGAATTCCATAGGCCGCAGCCAGCGGCGCGAAGGCCTCCGCGTCCGCGTCCACCAGGCGGAGAAAGCTTTTCCTGATCTCCTGGGCCCGGGCCATCATTTCACGGATCTCTTCCTCGACATCCGCGTACTTCTTCTTACCTGTTGTCAGTTCACCGACCATATCGCCCAGAGCGATGCCCAGAGCACCGATCAGAGCGCTGGTGCCTCCCCCGCCCGGAACCGGGGCAGGGGAAGCCAGCTGCTGTGTAAAGTCACTGACTGTCACTTCCGTAAAATGACTCATCGATCGTCCTCTCTTTATCAGAACAGACCGGTGATGACACCGTTCTCATCTACGTCGATTCTCTCCGCTGCCGGGGACTTGGGCAGACCCGGCATGGTCATGATATCACCGGTCAGGGCAACGATAAAGCCTGCGCCTGCGGATACCTTCAGATTACGCACGGTCACGGTAAAGCCGCTGGGCGCACCAAGCAGGGCCGGATCATCGGAGAAGGAGTACTGGGTCTTGGCCATACAGATCGGCATCTTGTCAAAGCCGAGCTCTGTCAGCTGAGCCGCCTGCTTTTTGGCATTCGGTGTCAGCACCACGCCGTCCGCATGATAGATCCTTCTGCAGATCTGGTCCAGCTTCTCCTCGATGGACTGATCCAGCTCGTAGGACTGATGGAAGTTATTGGGCTCTTCGCAGAGACGGACCACTTCCTCAGCCAGAGCCATACCGCCCTCGCCGCCTTTGGCCCAGACTTCGGAAAGGGCCACATTGACACCGAGCTTTTTGCACTCTTCCTCGACCATTTTCAGCTCAGCGGCTGTATCTGTCGGGAAAGCGTTGATCGCGACGACACAGGGAAGACCGAAGACGTCGCGGATATTGGAGACGTGCTGAAGCAGGTTGGGAAGGCCCTTCTTCAGAGCGTCAAGATTTTCATTATTAAGGTCAGCCTTGGGAACGCCGCCGTGATACTTCAGGGCCCTGACGGTGGCAACGATGACGACCGCGCTGGGTGTCAGGCCGGCCATGCGGCACTTGATATCCAGGAACTTCTCAGCACCCAGGTCTGCGGCGAAACCTGCCTCGGTGATCACGTAATCCGCCAGCTTCAGTGCCATCCTTGTGGCAGTGATGGAGTTGCAGCCGTGAGCGATATTGGCGAAGGGACCGCCGTGTACCAGAGCCGGTGTGCCCTCCAGGGTCTGCACCAGATTGGGCTTTAAGGCATCCTTCAGAAGAGCTGCCATGGCGCCTTCCGCCTTCAGGTCATGGGCTGTGACAGGCTTGCCGTCATAGGTGTAGCCGACAATGATCCTGGCCAGACGCGCCTTCAGGTCCATGATATCGGAAGCCAGGCAGAACACAGCCATGATCTCGGAAGCCACCGTGATCTCAAAGCCATCCTCTCTGGGCACGCCCTGCATTTTGCCGCCCAGACCGTCGACGATATTTCTCAGCTGACGGTCATTCATATCCACGGCTCTCTTCCAGGTGATCTGCTTGGGATCGATCCCCAGCTGATTGCCCTGCTGGATATGGTTGTCCAGCATTGCGGCCAGCAGATTGTTGGCTGCGCCGATGGCATGGAAGTCGCCTGTGAAGTGCAGGTTGATATCCTCCATGGGAACGACCTGGGCATAGCCGCCGCCTGCAGCGCCGCCCTTGATGCCGAAGACCGGACCGAGAGACGGTTCCCTGAGGGCTGTGACACAGTTCTTGCCGATTTTACGCATGCCGTCCGCGAGACCGACAGATGTGGTCGTCTTGCCTTCGCCTGCGGGTGTCGGTGTGATCGCGGTCACCAGAACCAGCTTGCCGTCAGGCTTGTCGGCGTTGTCCTTCAGCAAAGAATAGTCGATCTTTGCCTTGTAATTACCATACTGTTCAAGATACTTCTCATCGATGCCGGCTGTCTTTGCCACCTCAGTGATCTTCTGCATATGACACGCCTGAGCGATTTCTATATCTGTCAAGTAAGCCATGGGTTTTCCTCCTTTTTCATATATGCATTAATATTCCTCACCACATTATAACAGATATTCTCTACTGCGCCACAAGATATTTTGCACAGATTTCGGGAACCAGGTCCTCACCGATCACGATGATGACCGACTGCCCCGTCCTGATGGGACTGACCGCCGTTTTTTCCGGTGTGGCATTCAGCTGGACCCAGCCGCCGTCCCTGTCCTGATAAAAGCCCTTGATCCTCAGGATATGCCCGCATTCAGGGTCCAGGAACATCCGGGATACCGCCTCCGGCAGATCCTCCGGTGCCGCCTGGCTGTTCATATAATAGAGGGTCTGAAAGCTCTCCACTGAAACCCCCTCGGTCCTGACCGGATCAGCGGCCAGGTAACCGCAGGCGGAAAGGTCCGCGAAGTCTTCCTCCGTCAGCCTGTCCCAGTCCTTGCAGACCAGAATGTCCTGAAGCGGTCTTTCGCACCTGTACTTTGTAAGCAGGCGTCCGATATGCGTGACGGTCCGGTTCACATCCGCCGGCTCGGCCTCGGTCAGCTTACTGATGATGATCCTGCCTGCGCAGGCGGCCTGTGAGGCCATCAGATACTCAGCCGCCGAAGACATGGTCTCCTCCAGCCGGGCGTCCACGATGGTCAGCACACTGCCGATCTCATACCAGGCATCCAGCGGTTCCTCCCGCAGCACATCAAAAAACTCATCCACCTCATAGATACCTGAAGGCTCCACCAGAACCCTGTCATAGCCTTCCATGGCCATGGCGATCAGCTTGGTCCTGAAACGCCGCTGATGGGTGGCCATGTCACAGCCGCCGGCGACCATTTCCAGTCCGCAGCGGTCACTCTCCAGCTCCCCCAGGAGCATCATGTCCACGTTGACAGCGCCATGATCATTTTCCAGGATACCTACCCTTTCTCCCCTGGAGATCAGGTAGGAGGCGTAGCGCCGGATAAAACTGGTTTTTCCGGCCCCGAGAAAACCTGTGATCAGATCGATCCTGACCATAACCTCCCCCCTTTCTTCAGCCCTATCATATCACTTCTCTGACAGGCATGCAAACCTTATGAGGCCGCCTTACTGCATGGCCTTCCAAAGTCTGAACATGGTCTGATTTCCCACGGCTGTCACACCGCCGAAAACATAACCACGCCTGATCTTATTCTTATAGTTTTTTGGAAAGTCTGTATTGTTTAGAGCCTCGTCATCCGCCAGCAGTAAAACCGCTCTGTTATGGCCGCACAGGGCTGCCCCTGCCAGGGCATCCGGGAAATTCTGAGATGTGGCCACACCCATCTTATTGGCGGTCATCCCCCTGGAGATCCCGTATTTGGCGATCGCGGCAGAGGTCGCCACGCCATTGGCCCCCTTGAGTCTGCGGTCAAGGGCAACGCCCGCCGACTTCAGCTGTTTTTCCACCTGAGCAGTCACCGCCGCAGGACCGCCCACGATAATGGCCTTTTTGATCTTGCAGGTCTTTAAAGCAGCCAGAACTTCCTTACTTAAGCTTGTCCCGTTATCCGCCAGAAGGATCGGCATATGCAGCGCATAGGATAAAGGCGCTGCCGACAGGGCATCTTTAAAAGATTTATTTGTCGCAATGATGGCTGTGTCCGACCAGCCGTCCTTGCCCGCCACCGCCAGTGCGGCACTGGTTGCGGTGCTGGTCCGGCCCATCAGACGCTCCGGACTGACACCTGAAACCGCCTCGATCTGATCAAGGACCTTGTCACTGACGGCCAGGGAGCCGCCCGCGACGTAAATTTCGGAAGGCTTCAGCCTCTGGAGCTGCGCTTTTGCCTGGGCAGAAAGATTCTTTCCGTCCGTCAGGATCACCGGCCCGTCAGACAGACCGGCCAGACCGGCTGCCGCCAGGGCATCCTTAAAGCCTGCGCCGGTGGCCACCACGACGGTACCGCCCTTGCCGGAGAAGCCTTCCTTTACGATAGCCTCCATCGTATCATATCTTCCCTTTCCGGCCACACGTTTCCAGACATTGTCCGCCGGGATCTCATCGGGATCCAGAATATGCAGGAAAAAGGCCTTCGGACTGTCATAGTTCACATACCAGGCCACCTTGCCGTCAGACAGAAGGATCGGCTGACAGTCAGAGACAGATTTGTCATACTGCCTGATCTTCGACACCGGCAGACCTGACTGATCCAGGCGCAGCACGTTCAGTTTGCAGGACCTGTTCTGCACATCCGCCCACATCAGCAGCATAGAATCATCTTTCAGCTGAACCAGCTGAGGCGTCAGCGTATAAAGATCCTTTTCGTCTCTGGTATGGTCTGTGATCTGGTAGATCTCGACGTTGCTGTCCCGGTCAAGCACAGCCAGCTTGATATTGACAGGATAATAGTCATCGTAGCTTTCCGTATCCTCCCAACTCGTCGCGGACTGGTTATAAGCGACAACCGCGTGCGTGGATGTCACCTCCAGGCCGCCCACCGAAAGGCCCGTGTAATTATCACCGGTGCCGCCCTGTATGGGGACAAGGATATCAAAAGAGTAAACATCCCGGACACTGTCTCCGACATCAAACATGGAGAGGCTTACAGCCCGGGGAAAGGCGTCCCCGTGATCGACACGGAAAACCGTGCCGTCCTTGATCCGGATGAACTGATTGAAGGAATGACTGACATAACCCACAAGCCGGTTTGCGACGTCAGACTGGGAACTGATCAGCTTCATATCCGATTCCCTGACCGCAAAGGTCATGTTGGCCTGATGATTCACACCGTCATCCGAGGCATACATCTCATGACAGGTAAAGATATACAGGATGCCGTCAGCCTCAGCCATTCTCAGGGATCCTGCATGTACAGGCCTTCTCGTATTATTGCCCTTGAGACTCAGCGCCGAGAGCCGTTTCCAGTTTTTATCATATTTGACGACCCTCAGGACCTCTCTGCTGTCAGACTCCTGCTCATTATCCTGGCCGAAAACCATGTAATAGGCGCTGCTTCCGGCAAAGAAACCGCAGAACTTTTCCAGCTCGATCGTGATCTTTTTACGGCTTGAAACCACCTTTTTGCGGTTCATGTATTCCACAAGCACATAGTCTTTCGTGTCCTCGTCTCCGGAGATCAGTTCGACACGCATCAGCTGACTGCCCACTTCTGTCAGATAGGAATAGACCGGGGAAGCATAGAATTCATAGGCCTGGAGAAACTCATTATAGTTGATGACGGGGCTGGAGCCTGCCTCTAAAAGCAGGTCCTCTTCGCTTTCCGTCTCCGTGCTATTCTCCGTTTCTGAAGCCGTTTCCGTTTCTGAAGCCATTTCCGGCTCAGAGCTCTCTGTGGTTTCCGTCTGCAGAACCGTTTCACCTTCGAAAGCCCCTTCGGTCTCAGAAAGCGCTTCAGACTCAGAAAGCCCTGTGGTCTCAGAGGCCCCCTCGGTCTCAAAAACGGTTTCCGTCTCTGAGACCGACTCTGTTTCAGCGGCAGTTTCAGATATTTCCGCCCCGTAGGCCGAAACGGGCCCCGTCAGCAAAAGGGTTGTAATGCAAAGTGTTGTCAGCAGTCGTACGTCATGTTTTTTCACAATCTATGCCCCCTCATCTGTTAAAGCATTCTCTAGTTCACAGCCGCTTCCAGGGCCGTAAAGGTCTTCTCCCCGACAGCCAGCGTGCCGCCGAAAACATAACCCTTGTTGATCACAGACTTGTAGGCCTGCGGGAAGGTGGTATTTTCCATGGCCTGATCATCTGCCAGGACCAGCACTGCCCGGTTATGACCGCAAAGGGCTGCGCCGGCCAGGGCATCCGGGAAGTTCTGAGATGTGGCCACACCCATACAGTCGGCGGACATGCCGCGGGAGATTCCGTACCGGGCGATGGCTGCAGAGGTCTTGACGCCGTTGTCGCCCTTCAGACGGTCAAGCAGGCGAATGCCCGCCAGATCCAGCTGTTCCTCCACATAACTGCTTACGGCCAGATTTCCGCCCACAATGATGACCTTCTTTATGCCGCATTTCGCCAGGGCATTCAGCACATCGCTATTGAGGCTCTTCCCCTGATCCGACAGGAAGATGGGCATGTTCAGGGCATAGGCTAAAGGCGCCGCCGAAAGGGCGTCCTTAAAGGACCTGTTGGTGGCGATAATGGCGGTATCCGACCAGCGGCCGCGGCCGGCCAGGGCCAGCTCTGCACTGGTGGAACAGCTGTTGGAACCTGCCAGACGCTGAGGCATGACCCCGACCTCCTTGGCGATCGCTCTGAATACATCCTTGCTGACCGCGAATTCTCCGCCGGCCACATAGATGCGGCTGGGATCCAGGCGCTGAAGCTCGGCGCGGGCCTGAGAAGACAGGCTCTTTCCGGCCGTCAGGATCACCGGGCAGTCATAAATGCCGGCCAGTCCCGCTGCCGCCAGGGCGTCCTTAAAGGAATCGCCGGTGGCCACAATGACCGTGCCCCCGGTTCCGGAAAAGCCGGTCTGAACGATCTTCTGCATGGTATCATATCTGCCATTACCGGCCAGACGCTCCCACACCGGATGTTTTCTGGTCACTGTCACCTTGCAGACCGCCGTCTTGCCCTGGTCAACGGTTTTAACGGTAATATTGGCTGTGCCTGCGCCTTTGGCAGTCACAAGACCGCTGCTGCTGACCGTGGCCACGCTTGTATCCGAAGAGGACCAGGTCACGTTCTTGTTGGCCGCATTGGCGGGCAGCACGGTCGCCCTGAGGGAAAGCGTTTCCCCGATGGGCAGCGTCTGATTGGTTTTATCCAGGGTCACGCCGGTGACTTTAGCTCTGACCGTCACCTTGCAGACGGCGGTTTTGGCCCCATCCGCCGTTTTCACGGTAATCTTTGCGCTGCCTGCGCCGACAGCCCTGACGGTGCCGCCACTGACCGTGGCTACCTTGCTGTCTGAGGAAGACCAGGTCACCTTTTTATTACTGGCATCCGAGGGCGATACCGTGACCGTCAGTGCCTTCGTCTCGCCCGGTGTCATGGATACGGAGGCCGGGCTCAGGGCAACCTTCGTCACGGGCACCGTGACTGTCACCTGGCAGACCGCCTTATAACCGCCGTCCGCGGTGGTCACCGTAATATCCGCACTGCCGCCTGCAACGGCGGTCACCTTACCGCTTTGGTCCACCGTGGCCACTTTGCTGTTTGAAGAAGACCAGGTCACCTTTTTATTACTGGCATCAGAGGGCTGCACCGTCGCGGTCAGATTCTTTGTCTGCCCCTTCGTCATTGCAGCCGTTGTGGGATTCACGGTAACCTTTGTCACCGGCACCGTGACTGTCACCTTACAGACCGCCTTATAACCGCCGTCTTCTGTCGTTGCCGTAATGCTGGCAGACCCGCCCGTCACGGCCGTCACCTTGCCGCTTTGGTCCACCGTGGCCACTTTGCTGTTTGAGGACGTCCAGGTCACTTTTTTATTGCTGGCATCCGAGGGCTGCACCGTTGCGGTCAGAGACGTCCTTTCGCCGGCCTTCATGTTCAGACTGGTCCGGTCCAGGCTGACCGACTCCGCCTTAATGACCACAGCCACCTTGCATGTGGCGGACTTGCCGTTGCCGGAAGTCACTGTAATGACCGTTTCCCCGCTTTTCTTCGCAGTGACCTGTCCCTTATAGACAGTCGCCACATCCGGATTGGAACTGGTCCAGGTCAGAGCGGTATCTGCCGCGTTGGCGGGAGATATTTCGGCGATCAGCTCGAGGCTGTCCCCTACAGAAAGGGCTGCCGACTTCCTGTTCAGGGACAGGGAAGATACCTCTGCCCCGTAGGGATCATACTTGTACAGATTCAGGCCGGTCCTGTCTGTCATGTACCAGGCCACTTTCCCGTCACCGGTCAGAATGGGCTGACAGTCGGAGGGGACCATGTTGGTATTCTGAATATCTGAAATGGGATGCCCTGTACCGTCAAGCTTGACCAGCTTAGTCTGAAGGGCGTTTTCGCTCCTCTCGACCCAGATCAGGACAAACAGATTGTCATTCACCCTGGTCAGAAGGGGCGTCAGATTGGTGATGCCGCCACTTGCCGCGTTATCGGTAATCTGAATGATCTCCGTCTGCCCTGAAGAAAGGTTAAAAGCGGCGATCCTGATATCCCTGCTCCGTCTGTCATTTTCGGAGCAGTCCTGGTTATAGGCGGCCAGGGCATGAGTTCCTGAAATTTCAAGACCGCCCATACTGGCACCGGTATAGTTATTGCCGGTGGCCCCGGGGAAGGTCACAAGCTCCGCGCCAAAGGTCAGATTTCTTACATCACTGCCTGCTCTGATGCCGGATAAGGCCAGACTTCTGGGATAAGCATCGCCGTGGTCCAGACGGTAAACGATGCCATCCCTGATGCGGAGCAGCTGGTTAAAGGAGTGACTGACATATCCGCCACCGAAATTCCAGACGCCGCTGAAGCCGCTGATCCTGGTCATATCAGATTCTCTCACCTCAAAGGTCATATTGGCCTGATGGTGATAGCCGTCAGAGCTCTTATACATCTCATGGCAGGTATGGATATAAAGGATACCGTTATACTCTCCCATGGCCAGGGAACCCGCGTCAAAGGGAATGTAGGTATTAATGCCGGAGATCGAACACTGGCCGATCCTTGTCCAGTTCCTGTTGTATTTTACGACCCTGAGCACTTCCAGATCATTGTCCTCATTGGGATTGTTCTGACCGTAAACGATGTAATAGGCATCGCTGCCGGCATAAAAACCGCCGAAAAGGTCCAGCTCACAGTCAATGTAACGAGTGGTGACTGCGGTGCCGTCCTCCTCCAGGGATTCAACGACGATCTGGTCCTTATCACCCCCCAGATATTCTACGCGCATAAAGCCGCTGTCGGTCTCCACCAGATAGGACCAGATGGGAGAAGCGTAATTTGAGTAGGTATAGTCGTTCCAGTAGGCATTGCCTGACTCCGGAGACATATACAGCAGCACATCATCTCTTTCAATCTCCGTCAGCGCCGTACTGTCCAAAGAGGCTTCTGTCTCCGTTTCCGCCGCTTCGGTTTCCGAGGCGGCTTCCGTTTCGGAAATGCTTTCAGCTACTGTATTGCTTTCCGTTTCAGCGATGCTTTCAGCTTCCGAGGCGCTCTCCGTTTCCGCAGTGCTTTCCTTTTCCGAGGCACCTTCCGTTTCCGAGACAGCTTCCGTCTCTTCGGCAGATACCGTTTCTTCGGCAGCTGCCTGTCCGGTCTCCGGCATTTCCGCCCCGTAGGCTGAAACAGGGCCCGTCAGCAGGAGGGCCGCCACGCAGACCATTGACAACAGTTTCAAACCATGTTTCTTCATAAGCCAAATCCCCTTTAAAAGCTTTTGTTACCCTTAATGTAACATATCCCGGTCCTCTAAGGCTATAGCCTTTCGAGAGGATCGGGATATTTTTGCATCCGTTATTCATACATTTTCGTAAAAGGTATCCGGATGGTCCGGATCGAAGATCTCACTGGCCCACATCAGGGTCACCAGGTCTTCTGTTTCAGACAGGTTGGTGATGCTGTGGGTGTAACCGGGAAGCATATGCACAGCCTGGATCTTTTGGCCTGAAACCTCAAAGTTCAAAGGCTCGTAGGGAAGACCGGTCTTGGGATCTGTGCCGATCCTTCTTTCCCGGATCAGACCATGACCTGAAACCACGATGAAGAGCTCCCATTTGCTGTTATGCCAGTGCTGACCCTTCGTGATGCCGGGTCCGGTGATGTTCACGGAAAACTGGCCGTGGTCCGCGGTTTTTAAAAGCTCTGTAAAGGATCCCCGGTCATCGCAGTTCATCTTCAGATCAAAAACCGCCTTCCCGGCAGGCAGATAGGACAGGTACATGGCGTAAAGCTTTTTCTCAAAGGATCCCTCGGGGATGGCAGGCATGATCAGAGACGCCGGCTGCTCATGGAAGATATGCAGCCATTCCACGATCCGGCCCAAAGTCACCCTGTGGGTCACAGGCGCAAGGCAGAAGCGCCCATCCGCCCGCCGGCAAGGGGTCAGGCCGTCATAGCCGATCCCGTCAATAACCTCTCCCGGACCGGGATAATCGCACCTGACCGGATGCCCTTCGAGGACATCGTACATGGCTTCCATCAGGTCATCGATAAAAAGGAGCTCCAGGACCACCGCCGGATCATTCAGACTGACCGGCAGGTCATTGGCCACCTGATGGCAGAAGGTGGCGACGGCACTGTTATAGCCGGGTCTGGCCCATTTTCCCGCCAGATTGGGAAAACGATAGACATAGGCTTTAGCGCCGGTCTCCGCCGCGTAGTCAAAAAACAGCTGCTCCGCCTCACGTTTGGACAGGCCGTAGTCACTGACGCCAAAACGGCCGGCAAGGGAAGCCTGCAAAGATGAGGCGAACATCACCGGACAGGTATTGCCCTGCTTTTTTAAACCGGCCAGAAGCCCCGCCGTCAGCTCACAGTTGCCCTTCATGAAGTCTGCCGGGTCTTTCGGACGATTGACTCCGGCCAGATGAAAGACAAAATCCGCCCTGCCGCACCAGTCCTCAAGCTGCGTTTCCCTGCAGCCCAGATCATATTCGAAGATCTCATCTATGACAATGGCCGGTCTGGTCCGGTTTTTCCCGTCCCTGATATTCTTCAGATTTTCCGTCAGATTGCGGCCGACAAAGCCGGCAGCGCCTGTTACTAGTATATTCATACGTCTTTTCTCCAAACCATCTTATTAACCACTCCGACATAGCTCTGAATGATCTTTAAAACTTTATCAGACACATTAGTATCTGTATAGTCAGGAACGGGAACTGCACCGCCGTTCACTTCCTCCTTCACCATCTCTACAGCTGTGTCCATTGCCTGGAGAAGCCCTTTTGTGTCAATACCGGAAAGGATGAAGCATCCCTTGTCTAAAGCTTCCGGGCGTTCTGTAGAAGTACGGATGCATACAGCAGGTATCGGGTGACCAATACTGGTGAAAAATGAACTTTCTTCCGGAAGTGTGCCACTATCGGAAACTACTGCAAAAGCATTCATTTGCAGACAATTATAGTCATGGAACCCAAGAGGCTCATGCTGAATCACACGAGGATCGAGCTTGAAGCCGGATGCTTCCAGACGTTTGCGTGAACGGGGATGACAAGAGTAGAGAATCGGCATGTCATACTTTTCTGCCATCTTATTGATTGCTGTGAAAAGACTGGTGAAATTCTTTTCCGTATCAATATTCTCCTCACGATGTGCAGAAAGCAGAATGTATTTTCCTTTCTCCAGGCCAAGACGAGCATGAATATTCGAGGCTTGGATTGCTTCCAGATTATCTGTTAAGACTTCCGCCATGGGCGAACCGGTCACATAAGTACGCTCTTTAGGAAGACCACAATCAGCCAGATAACGCCTGGCATGTTCCGAATAAGCCAGATTCACATCGGATATGATATCAACGATCCGGCGGTTCGTCTCCTCCGGCAGACATTCATCCTTGCAGCGATTCCCAGCCTCCATATGAAAGATGGGGATATGAAGCCGCTTCGCCCCGATGACGGAAAGGCAGGAATTGGTATCGCCAAGGACGAGGACCGCATCGGGCATAAGGGCCGCCATCGCCTTATAAGAATAATCAATGATATGCCCCATCGTCTCCCCAAGGTCCTCGCCGACGGCGTCCAGATACAGGTCCGGAGCCTCCAGCCCCAGATCCTTAAAGAAGATTCCGTTCAGATTATAGTCATAATTCTGGCCGGTATGGACCAGCAGCGTATCAAAATATCTGCGGCATTTCTTAATGACCGCGGAAAGACGGATGATCTCCGGGCGAGTGCCTGCAATGATCATCAGCCGAAGCCTGCCGTTTTCCTTCCATTCAGGATATATCATCGCTTCCTTCCCCTTTCTCGCTTCTTAACGTCATCCGCCATGATCTCTCCGATCACGCGTGTGACGTTTTCCGTATATTTGTCCCAGCTGCAGCTTTGGGCCGCTTCTCCAGCTTTCATCCCCATGTCTCTGATCCGGTCCGGATGTTGTACAAAATAAAGGATTTTATCTCTCAGGGCATCCACCGACTGAATGGGAATGATGAAACCGTTTTCCCCGTCTGTGATCAGGCTCTCCACGCCCGAGTTCTGCGTCGCAATGACCGGCAGGCCGCAGGCGGCCGCTTCTATGACAGAAAGGGACATGCCTTCACCCAGAGAAGGCATGACAAAGACATCTCCCGCCTTCAGGGCCTTCGGGATCTCTGAGTGAAGAAGGGTGCCTGTAAAACGCACCCGGCCGGCATAGGGCATCGTATCCTGATCCGCCGGGTCATAATGACCGATAACGGTCAGATGCGCCTCTTCCTCGGGAATGCTCATAAAAGCCTCCAGTAGGTAAGCGATGCCCTTCAATTCCTTGACGCCGCCCACATAGACAAATTCGATGGGACGGCTCCCGGGCTTTAAGTCATCATAGCTTTTGAGGCTGAAGGTTTCCGTATC
The DNA here is from genome assembly GCA_902787905.1 of uncultured Lachnospiraceae bacterium. Classification (GTDB taxonomy): domain Bacteria; phylum Bacillota; class Clostridia; order Lachnospirales; family Lachnospiraceae; genus UBA2912. Next base: position 5,159 of record CADAIF010000003.1, on the reverse strand, counting down.
CACGCCATAGGGACACAGGAAGATCCGGTCCCGGCTGATGCCGGAGTAGATCAGAGATCTGGCCACAAAATCCGAGGGGACCATAAAATACTCGGCTGCCGCCAGTTCTCTTCCGGTCCGTTCCTCTGTTACAGGATCCCAGCAGACAGCCCGTTCCTTCCGCAGACGTTCTCCGAAGGCAGGCATCCTGAGCAGGTCCGACTCATAGATCCGCCGCATATACAGGGTATTGGCAGCAGACATATCCAGTATCCTTACGACCTTCGGCGCCTTCTTTTCCAGAATCTCAAAAAGAAGCGGCGACGTATCATCATAGGTGATCACCGCGTCAGCCTTTGCCCTTATGGCTTCATTGGCAGCCCTGACCGCAAAGCGGTCGGCGGTATGGTATTTGATCTTCCTGTACCAGGGTTTCAAAAGGCCTGTATTCAGGGCCAGGAGCTTAAGCAGGCCCTCCATCTCACAGAACTGGACCACATCATCATCTGACAGATCCGGACAGCGCCTGCCCTTTGCCTTTGCATGAAAGGTGCCTCTGAGAAAAAGCGCCGCCAGGGCCGTCAGAGAATGTTTTTTGTTATAGACGGTCGTCATGTATTTATCCAGAAAGCCGGCCTTTTTCAAGGCTGCCGCCAGCCTGTAGGAATGCTGCTGCGCCGGATGGGCGACAATCATTTTCATAGGATCACCTGTCAGTTTCATCTTGCTTTCTTTTCTTTATCACTCTTTGGGTCAGTTCCCGCAGTGTATCATCTTCACAAGCCGTCATTAAGAGCCCGTAAACCAGGATGCCGACTGCGGCCTGTATCAAAGTGGTCAGGGGTCTGGCAGGCATCCTGCGTGAGATTCCGAAGACCACTAAAGCCATGACCAGAGAAGTACCCAGATATTTTCCGCTTCCCTCAAGGATGTGCCCCGCCCCCACCTGCCGGTTCAGGTAGTGATACTGGATCAGCATGGAGATCAGGCTTGATGCCACGGTTGCCGCTGCCGCCCCCAGACAGCCATACTTTGGGATCAGCAAAGCGTTGATGACGACATTCAAAATTGCTGCAGACCCGTAGGCCTTCAAAAGGATCCCGTTCTGGTTGGTGGCTGTAAAATACTGCTGGCCGGAAATACCTGCCAGGGCATTGAATAAAACGATCGGTGCCAGACAGACCATCACCGCCGCCGAGGGGCTGTATTCTTCTCCCAGATACCAGGGAATGAACTGTCCGGAAATAACCGCCAGACCGAACATCAGCGGAAAGGCCATAAACAGGGTATATCGGCCCGCTTTTCCAAGAAGCGAACTGATCTGTTCCTTATTGCCGTTTTTAAATTCATTGGCGATCCTGGGCATCATGACCGTGCTCAGCACCGTGATCAGTGACAGAGGAATGTTGATCATCTTCTCGGCATAATCATAAAAAGACACCTGACTGCTTCTCCCGGTCAGCCACTGCAGCATGACCTTATCGACCTGCAGGTAAAACATGGCCGCTGCCTGGGGCAGAAAAAGGGAGACGGAGCCTTTGATATGATAAAAAAATCTCCGCCATTTCCCGGCCGGTTTCCCGATATATTTCCTAAGCTGCGTATAGGCCGCCGCCGTCGCGATCAGGGAGGTAGCCGCCAGAAGCAGGACATAGATCCACAGATCTTCTCTTTTCCGGACCAGCAGAAAGATACCGGCCACATTGGCCAGACGGGTGACAAAATTCTTCGTCACAGCGGGCCGCATATCCTCCATGCCGACATAGACCCAGGTACAGTCGATGAACTGGGCCAGGATAAAGGGATAGTACAGGAAAAACAGGGACCGGTATGACTGGTGCAGCACAGCGAATGCGCCGTAAATAAACGTTCCTGTAATGCCCAGTACCAGTCTGGCCATGGCAATCTCCCAGAAGGTTTCCGTCAGCTCCCGCCGGTTATCCCGGACGTAGGCCGTCTGCCGGCTGCCGTAGGCGAAGATGCCCAGAAGGCTGCAGGTGATGATCACATTGGCCGATGAACTGATATAGCCGTAAATGCCCAGGTTATCCGCGCCCAGAACACGGGTCAGATAAGGGGCGGTAATGATCGGCGTCAGGATCACCAGCAACTGATAGGCCAGATTATAGAGATAGTTTCGAGTGATCTTTCCCATTTTCTTATAAGTCAGGGTGCCGGCAGTAAAGCACTGCAGACACCCTGAACGATTTGCTTATTTATTCGACCATTTTACCGGTTTCATCAAAGGTATAGGTTCCCGCCGGTTTCAGGCCATTATTCTTGCTGACATAATAGCTGCGGCCCTTCACCGTTTTGCAGGAGCTTGAGATGTAATAGTAGGCGCCGTCAATCTGAATCAGACCGGCGTAAGTCTTTACACCGTCCACATAGTAGTAGGTCTCACCATTGATGTCCGTCAGGCCGTCATAAAGCTGCATCACACCGTTCTCGTCAAAGGTGTAATTCTTGCCGGACTGGAAGGCTGCCTTTGTGCCGTCTGCCTTTGTAAAGCTCAGGCCATTGGTTTTGGTGATGCCGTAGTCACGGCCGCTGATCACCAGACCGGAGCCATTGACGTAGTAGTACTTGCCCTCCAGACAGATCACGCCGCTGTTCTTCTGCATAACGTCATTGACATAGTAACGCAGCGCACCGCTTTCATCCGCCCTGATGCCTGTAAACGGCTGCGGAACCGGGGTCTCGCTTTCCGTCTCGGTCTCTGATTCAGACTCTGTTTCAGTCTCTGTCTCAGTTTCCGTTTCGCCCGGGTCCTCTGCAAGGATCATCCTGCCGTCGGCATCAAATTCGTAAGTACCCGCGGCCATAAGGTCATTGGTCTTGCTGACATAGTAGCTGCGGCCGGTGACAGGCTTGCAGGAGCTTGAGATGTAATAATAGGCACCGTCAAGTTTGATCAGGCCCGCGTAGGTCTTCACGCCATCCACATAATAGTATCTGACACCGCCGACCTCTGCAAAACCGTCATAAAGCTGCATCACACCGTTCTCGTCAAAGGTGTAATTCTTGCCGGACTGGAAAGCTGCCTTTGTACCGTCTGCCTTTGTAAAGCTCAGGCCATTGGTTTTGGTGATGCCGTAGTCACGGCCGCTGATCACAAGACCGGAACCATTGACGTAGTAATACTTGTCCTCCAGACAGATCACGCCGCTGTTTTTCTGCATGACGTCATTGACATAATAGCGGAGCGCGCCGCCCTCATCGGCTCTGATGCCGGTAAAGGTCTGCGATTCCTGGCTTTCCGATTCAGACTCGGACTCGGACTCAGATTCGGATTCCGTTTCCGTCTCGCCCACGTCAAGGATCATCTTGCCATCCTTGTCAAACTGATAAGTACCTGCAGGCAGAAGGTCATTGGTCTTGCTGACATAATAGCTGCAGTCCACGGCCAGCTGGAAGTTGCTGCGGACATAGTAGTAATCATCACCTATTTTAATCAGACCGGCATAGTTCTTCATGCCGTTCACAAAATAGTAGAGCACGCCATCGATATCGGTAATGCCGTTGTAAAGCTGAAGAACGCCGTCTTTGTCAAAATGATAGGTGCCCGCAGGCAGAAGGCCATTGGTCTTGCTGACATAGTAGTCGCAGTCTGTGACCATCATATGGTTGCTGCGGAAGTAGTAATACTTGCCCTCAAACTCGATCAGGCCGGGATAGGTGATGATCTCACCATCTTTGGTCCAGTAGGTCCCTTCCTCGGTCTTATAGAAATTGTTCTGATCCTTCAGGAAGACGCCGTCCTCTGTGAAGATGAAGGTGCCCCAGTAGGTATGGGTCAGATCTCTGGTTCTGGAAATGCCTTCCGCACGAGGACCGTAAGGATACAGATAGTAATAATCTTCGCCGACCTTCACCCACTGGTTCTGCATCAGACGGCCTGCCCAGTAATAATGGGTACCGTCATCCGCTTCTTTCCAGGCGCCGATGGTCAGCACATAGTCCACAAAGGTGTAGGTAAGGCCGCCCAGTGTCTGAATGCCGTCAACAGACAGATGGGTATTATGGTCGAAGTAGTAATAATTGCCGTCAAATTCTCTCCAGCCGGTCTTCTCCTCGCCCGCAATAGAGGCATAGTAACCGCCCTCTTCTGCCGGAACCAGGCCGGTGTAAAGGCCCTTGCAGACGCCGTCGTCACCGAAGGTGTAATAGAGCTTCTTTTCGCCGCCTGCCGCGGTGCCGTCATTTTCAGGCAGATACTGGAGGCCTGTGACCTTCTGATTTTTAACGTAGTAGAAAGCACTGCCGTCCTCTTCGATGACCCAACCGTCACTGGCTGATCTGTCAAGGACAAAGCTGTCCTCGAAATCCGCATGGGTGCTGGAGAACTCAGCACCTTTATCATTGACAAGGTTCTGAGTATTGTCATATTGAGAAAGACCATACTGTTTTCCCAATGCGCTTCCTGCTATGGCATAAGCCTGACTGCTCCTGAGGCGGGCCTTGTATTTGATGGATCCCGTATTACGAATGGCCAGCTGGTCATTTTCATCCCAGGCAGCCCCTGCCTTTGCTTTGGCCTTGATGCCACTGACGATACACAGGGGGTTGGCCGCGCCGCCGTCGATGGGGCCGTTCACCTTGATCCAGTTGCAGACCAGGGTGTAGGTATTGGTCTCCTCGTCCTTCTCCACATCTGTCAGTTCAAAGAATTCACAGTTCAGGACAATGTTGTCCAGATCCACCTCCAGATTGGGATCCAGCTGAATGGTCACATTCACCGTGGTGGACGGGCTGATTCTTTCTGCCAGAAGCAGCAGCATATTCCATGCGGACAGGTCGCCCTCGACCATGCCGCCGCCGATAAATTTGCCGACCTCAGGCAGAGCCGCCGCGACATTATCCGGCACCTTCAGGTCATTCATATCCAGAGCGAAGACATAGGAGATTTCCATCTCTTCATCCGGGTTGGAAATATAGTAGACCGACTCGTCCTCTGTGGTAGAGTTGGAAACTTCACGTTTCCAGGCCAGAGTTCTGTCGCCCTCAGTGGCTGTATTGAAATCGAAGTAGGATTCTCCGGACTTATACAGATAGATCGTGGACCTGGCCCTGATCTCCGGATTCATATCCAGGGAAGCCGTAACCTCCGTGCTTCTTACGCCGCAGTTTTCACCCGCTGCCGTAAAGACCAGACCGCTGACTGTGCCGGCCGCCGGTTT
>CADAIF010000002.1 GCA_902787905.1 uncultured Lachnospiraceae bacterium | reverse complement strand
GCGGGACAGCGTTTGTCAACGATGTGCGCGATATATTCATCTCTGAAATAACGGAGAGTGGAAAGTACCGGGTTCGGCGCTGTCTGGCCGAGACCGCAGAGCGCGTTGTCCTTGATGTAGAAGCAAAGCTCTTCCATCTTGTCCAGGTCCTCCAGGGTACCCTCTCCCTTTGTGATCTTGTCAAGCATTTCGTACAGACGCTTGGTACCGACACGGCAGGGCGTACATTTACCGCAGGACTCATCTACCGTGAAATCCAGGAAGAACTTCGCGATATCGACCATACAGGTATCCTCGTCCATGACGATCAGACCGCCGGAACCCATCATGGAACCGATGGCGATCAGGTTATCGTAGTCGATGGGGATGTCGAAATGCTCTGCCGGGATACAGCCGCCGGACGGGCCGCCGGTCTGGGCAGCCTTGAACTTCTTGCCGTTGGGGATGCCGCCGCCGATATCCTCGATGATGGTCCTGAGTGTTGTACCCATGGGTACCTCCACCAGACCGGTATTGTTGATCTTGCCGCCCACTGCGAACACCTTGGTGCCCTTGGACTTCTCAGTACCCATGGAAGCGAACCATTCCGCCCCCTTCAGGATGATCTGAGGAATGTTGGCCCAGGTCTCAACGTTGTTGAGGATGGTCGGGCTCTCAAACAGACCCTTGACTGCCGGGAACGGCGGTCTGGGCCTGGGCTCGCCGCGCTTGCCCTCGATGGAGGTCATCAGAGCGGTCTCCTCACCACAGACAAAGGCGCCTGCGCCGAGACGCAGATCAATGTCGAAATCAAAACCTGTATCAAAAATATTCTTGCCCAGCAGGCCGTATTCCCTGGCCTGGCCGATGGCGATCTTCAGACGCTCGACAGCGATGGGATACTCTGCACGGACGTAGATGTAACCCTGATTCGAGCCGATGGCGTAGCCGGCGATAGCCATAGCCTCAAGGACGACATGGGGATCGCCCTCCAGGACGGAACGGTCCATGAACGCGCCGGGGTCGCCCTCATCCGCGTTGCAGCAGACATACTTCTGAACATTGCCCCTGTTGCCGGAAGCGAACTTCCACTTCATGCCGGTGGGGAAGCCGGCGCCGCCGCGGCCTCTCAGACCGCTGGCCAGGATCACATCGATGACTTCGTCCGGTGTCATTTCGGTCAGGACGCGGCCCAGAGCCTCGTAACCGCCGGTACCGATATACTCGTCGATGCTTTCCGGATTGATGACACCACAGTTCCTCAGAGCGATACGGGTCTGAAGTCTGTAGAAATCCGTCTGATTCAGTGCCTTGGCTTCTACGTTGTCCTCAACGTACTCCAGACGCTTGACAACACGGCCCTTGAGCAGGTGCTCGGAAACGATCTCCGGCACATCCTCGGCCTTCACCATTGTATAATAGACTGCCTCAGGATAGACCACCATGATGGGGCCCTGGGCACACAGGCCGTGGCAGCCTGTCTTAACTACGCTGACCTCATTCTCCAGGCCGTTCTTCTTCAGCTCGTCATTGAGCGTTTCGATGATCTTTTCACTGCCTGATGAGGTACAGCCTGTACCACCGCATACTAATACATGAGCTCGATACATCTGTGCCACCTCCTACAGTTTTGTGCTGCTCAGCGTATACTTTCCGAGGACAGTGCCCCTGATAAGATGCTGCTCAACGATCTCTTCCGCCTTCTCCGGCGTCATTTTTACATAAGTGACCTTTTCCTTGCCCGGCTCATAGACTTCTACGATGGGCTCATACTGGCACAGGCCGATGCAGCCTGTCTGAGTGACTGTCACATTTGCCAGCTTTTTATTCTGAACTTCTTCTGCCAGCTTATTCAGGACAGGTCTGGCACCACTGGCGATACCACAGGTTGCCATACCGACAACAACCCTGACACGGCCGTCGTCTTCGCCGCCGTCTCTCATATTCACCTGACCCTGCATCTTCTCACGGATCGCTTTCAGTTCAGCGAGTGATTTCATAGTCTTCTTCCTCCTGGATTGTATGCACAGCGGCCGGTCAGATACTGACCCCGCCGTCTGTTTCTGTCTTATTCTCTTCCAAATAATCCCTGATGTACTGTGATACCTCCGGTGTGTCCAGAGGCACCCCCTCAAGGATTTCCCGAAACTCCCTGGTATCCAGCACGAATTCACGATCGTTATACCTGTAGGTATATCTGAAATCGATATGCGTATTAAAGGTGATCAGCGTGTGAATCGTTCCATTGATATCCCCGAGCGGCATACGGTCGATATGTGACAGGCCGAAAACGGCGCGCACCTCGGTGCCTTTGCCGGGTTCGGATTCGATGGCAAAATCGCCTCCTGTACTCAGGGCGGCCATCTTGTAAAACGGAACTCCCAGTCCGACCTTACGGGTCGTTCTGGTCGTAAAAAACGGATCCTCAACGTGGGCGACCTGCTCTTTGGTCATGCCGCAGCCGTCGTCTTTGATCACGATCGTGAGCGTATCCGCCGCTTCATCCACCGCCACCCCGATCTCGATCAGGGCAGCCTCGGCGCGGATGGAATTCTCCGCGATATCCAGTACATTCATGGAAATTTCAGGCATCATGGCGATCAGTACTTCTTGAGGATATCCTCAACGTCATCCGCACTCAGACGGCCGTAAACTTCTCCGTTGATCATCATGACCGGGGCCAGACCGCAGGCACCGACGCAGCGGCAGGCATCCAGTGAGAACTTGGTGTCCGGTGTACACTCTCCGCCCGAGATCTGCAGGATTTCCATCAGCTTATTGTAGACATCGCCGGAGCCCTTGACGTAGCAGGCGGTACCGAGGCATACAGAAATCGCGTACTTACCCTTCGGATAAAGATTGAACATGGAATAGAAAGTGGCAACACCATAGATTTTCTCCAGCGGAACACGGAGCTCGTCCGAGATCAGCCTTTGAACCTCAATGGGCAGATAACCGTAGATATCCTGAGCCCTCTGCATGATGGGCATCAGACACCCTTTTTCATCCCTCAGCTCGTCGATCACCGACAGCAGCTGAGCCTTTTGCTCTTCGGTCCCCGTAAACGGAACCACCGTTCTTGTCGAAGCCAAAAGAATCCCTCCTTGTAATGATAATTTATGTGTTTCAGTCTCAGATTCGTACAGTGCGTCCTCTTCAAGTTTTCCTGTGAAAAGTTTAAAAGTTCGCTACTTTAATATTAGCACTTTTTTAACAAGCATTCAACAACTTCAACAGTCAATAATGGCGGGTATTTGTTAAAATACAACAGTACAGGTTAATTATAACTAACTATTTTGGCCATTTTTTATAATTTCACGGTCCGTTTTTTGTTTTCTTTTATTGATATCGTTTTTTTGCCATGATATACTGGCCCTGTGATCAACTTTTTTAAGTTATTTTTGTAACAGTTGGAGGTTAGAATGGTTGTACGTACAATAGTTGAACTTCTGGATGCCGATATCATTCACGGCGTCGACCTGGACACCCGGGAGATCCGCTCCTGCTGCGGGTCGGATATGATGAGTGATGTGCTTGCTTATGTCAAGGACCAGCCTGTCCTGCTGACAGGCCTCTGCAATCCTCAGGTCATCCGCACCGCGGAAATGATGGATATCATGTGCATCGCTTTCGTCAGGGGAAAAAGACCGGATGAAAAAATGATCGAGCTTGCAAAGGACCGGGACATCTGTCTCCTGGCTACAAAACATACCATGTTCACATCCTGCGGTATTCTTTTCCAGAACGGACTCATAGGAGGTGCCTGATTTGGACGACGCGATTCAGCTTAAATATACAGTTTCACCTGAAGATTTCACTCGGGCGGGCGAAGCCAGCGGCGACCTGAAAAAGGTCCTGAAACAGATCGGCGTCTCCCCCGAGGCCATCAGGAGAGTCTCCATCGCCATGTATGAAGGGGAGATCAACATGGTCATCCATGCCAACGGCGGCGAGATCACGGTCTATGTGACGCCGTCTCAGGTCAAAATGATCCTGCAGGACTCCGGTCCGGGCATCCCGGACGTGGAAAAAGCCATGCAGGCCGGCTGGTCCACCGCTTCCGCCAATATCCGCTCTCTGGGTTTCGGCGCGGGCATGGGACTGCCTAACATGAAAAAATACACTGACGATCTTCAGATCGAGACCGTCCTCGGCGTCGGTACCACCGTCACAATGATCGTCAATTTCTGATATAAGTAGAAAGGTGAGGTGATCGAATGAATGAAAAATTCTTTCACTCCGTTTACCTTGACCGGGATCTTTGCAAAGGCTGTATCAACTGTATCAAGCGATGTCCCACCGAGGCCATCAGGGTGCATGACGGTAAGGCCCATATTACGGGAGAATTCTGCATTGACTGCGGCGAATGTGTCCGCATCTGCACTCACCACGCGAAAAAGATCCGGATAGACAAACTGGATATACTGAAAAATTACCAATATACCGTGGCCCTTCCGGCACCTTCTCTCTGCGCGCAGTTCAACAATCTCTACGATATCAACATCCTGCTGACAGCTTTCATCTATCTGGGTTTTGATGATGTCTACGAGGTAGGCGCCGCCGCGGAGCTGGTGTCCGAAGCCTCCAGGGATTACGTCCAGAAGCATCAGGAACAGTGGCCGCTGATCAGCACAGCCTGTCCGACCATCGTCCGTATGATCCGTGTGCGTTTCCCGAATCTGATCAGCCATATGCTTCCGCTCAATCCGCCCATCGAGGTGGCGGCCACGCTGGCCAGAAAAACGGCCATGAAAAAAACCGGCCTCCCGGCGGATCAGATCGGCATCATCTTTATCTCACCATGTCCTTCCAAGGCTACCTATGTCAAGGCGCCTCTGGGCAAGGATCACAGTGAAGTGGACGGCGTTCTGGCCGCCAAGGATGTCTACCCCCTGCTTCTGCCCCACATGAAAGAGGCGGAAAAGGCCCCCATGCCCCTCTCCAAAGCCGGCAAGATCGGCATCAGCTGGGGCAACAGCGGCGGTGAAGCCGGCGGTATGTATACCAGCAGCTATCTGGCTGCGGACGGTATCGACAACTGCATCAAAGTACTTGAGGACCTTGAGGATGAAAAGATCGAGGGCCTCCAGTTTATCGAGCTGGATGCCTGCAGCGGCGGCTGTGTCGGCGGCGTTCTCAATGTGGAGAACCCCTATGTGGCCAGGGCAAAGCTGCAGAACATCAATAAATATCTGCCCGTTTCCGTCTCCCGGATCGAGGATACCGAGGAGGACGGCGAGCTGTTCTGGAACAGTGTCGTTGAATATGAGCCCGTCTTCCGCATCGGCACCGACATGATGGACAGTATCCGGAAAATGCGCCGGATCGACGAGCTGCTTGAGGAGTTCCCGGGACTGGACTGCGGTTCCTGCGGCGCCCCCACCTGCCGTGCGCTGGCCGAGGACATCGTCCGGGGCCAGGCGGAGAAAACAGACTGCGTCCACATTCTCCGTGACCATATCCATCAGCTTTCCCAGAACTATAAGCTGCACGCCCGGGAGGATATCCTCGGGATCGAGGACCCCAACACCGGCATCAATGTGCTGCTGCATTATGTCGACACTCTGACCAAGGAGATCGCGCGTCTTGATCCCAAAAACAACGCGCACATGAGGGCGTCGGAACAAAAGGAGGAGGCCGCTGACAATGACCGTAAATGACCTGATAAGCAGTGGAATCTTTGAACTTGTCAACGAAGGAGACCAGCCTGAAGCCGAAATTGAAAAGCTGTTCTGCTGTGACCTCTTGAGTATTGCCATGAGCCGGGCGCCGTCCGGCTGTGCCTGGGTCACCGTCATGGGGAATATGAATACACTGGCTGTGGCTTCTCTGTGTGATGCCGCCTGCATCATCCTGGCTGAAGGCGTCCGTCTTGACGACGTTGCCTCGGTCAAGGCTGTCCAGCAGGGTATCACGGTTTTCAGAACGGACCTGCCCATCTTTGAGGCGGCCATCGCCGTCTGGGACAGACTCCATGCCTGAGCTTTATTACGATCTGCATCTGCATTCCTGCCTTTCCCCATGCGGGGATGACGATATGACGCCCGGCAACATCGTCGGCATGGCGGTGGTCAAAGGGCTGGATCTGATCGCGCTGACGGACCACAACAGCTGCAAAAACTGCCCGTCCTTTCTGAAGATCGCGAGGGATTACGGGGTGACTGCCCTGCCCGGCATGGAACTGACCACATCTGAAGAAGTCCATGTCGTGTGCCTCTTTGCCGACCTTCAGGACGCCATGGCCTGGGACGCCTTTGTCTATGACCATCTGGTCCGTTTCCCCAACGATGAGGTCGTTTTCGGAAAACAGCAGCTCTGCAATGAGGAGGATGAAGTCGTCGGCACCCTGCCCTACTTCATGCCCAATGCCACCACGATTTCCTTCGACGACGTCTATGACCTGCTGGAGGAATATCACGGGCTGATGATTCCGGCTCATGTGGAAAAATCCAGCACCAGTGTCCTGTCCAACCTGGGCTTCTTCCCGCCGGACAGCCGCTTTACCTGTGCCGAGGTCCAGAAAATGGAGCATGTCCACGAACTGAAAAAGCAGCACCCCTATCTGGAGAACTGCCGTATCATCTGTGATTCGGACGCTCACTATCTGGAGCATATCCACGAACCGGTCTATACCTTAACTGTCAAAAGCCGGGATCCGCATGATATCATCGAAGCGCTTCGTACAAAACCATGATCTCAAAATGATAAAGGGATGAGAAAGAACTGTAACGTTCCGGCTCATCCCTTATTTTTTTAGTCGTCGTCCTCACTGCCCATTCCCAGGGTATCCGCCGCGTCCAGCAGATGCTCCAGCCCTTTAAGTGTATCCATCAGCGAACCGTCCGCCTCGCCTGCGGCCCGGGCGTCCGAGTCTGCCTCATCCTGAAAGGCATCATCGAATTCGATGCTTTCCAGATCCCCCGGCACAATGATATTGCCCTTGTAGTAGAGCCGGCCCTCCGCCTGATAAAGCTCGGCCCTCCGCTTCAGGTTGACCTCCTCCGTGCTGTACAGGAGCAGGTTGGGGATCTGCAGATAATTGGCCAGCTCACAGGCATCCCTGACTGTCCCCAGGTTCTTCTCATAGGCCCGGAAGGTCTCCTGCTGGGAGTAGAGACAGTAGGCCTCATGGATCAGCAGGTCCGCCCCGGCGGCGTAATCAAAGCACTGCTCGTTTAAAGGCTCCGATCCGGCAAAAACAAGGCGGGCGCCGTTGCCCATGGTCATGGCAAAGCCGAACTGCCTGGACCTGACCGTATGCAGGTCGAAAAAGGTCGTCTCATAGCCCATCATCTGACGGGAGTCCCCGTCATAAACCGAGACAAAAACGATCCGGTGGTCAAAAAGCCAGGTCAGCTTCTTGGGCAGGACCATGCTGCAGACCGTCCGCAGGGTATCCGCCAGATCCGGCCGGCAGTAGATCCTCAGTTCTCCCTCAAAGACCTCGTCACGGATCAGCTTCGCGATCTCCTTGATGACCCAGACCAGTCCCAGCAGATGATCCTCCCTCTCACAGGAGGCAAAGATATGGTGGATGCCGGTCAGCGGGATCTGTGCCTCCTTCAGCCGGGTCAGAATGCGGCTGCCGCCGCCGCCGTCCACTAACAGGTATTCACGCCCTTTCTGTATGGCAAAACAGCTATGATAACAGATCTCAGCCTCGGTACAGCCGGTACCCAGCATGATCAGTCTTTCCATGATGCGCCCTCCGTTTCTTCTATAAATCTGTCCGGGCTGCAGACATCTTTTATGACCACATCTGCAGGATTCCGGATCATTTCCTTCATAATTACTTTACCAGTTCAGGCAGGCCCCGTCAACGGCAGATACGCTTCATCATTACAAAAGGGCTTGCAAAAGCGCTCTGTTAATGGTAAAGTAATGCTTAAATGTATCACATGACCCCACCGAAAGGACTGATTAAAATGGCAAAAGATATGACAGAATTCAATTCGCGTCTGCACAGACTGGCGGATTACTGCCGAAATGAAGCAAAATTTGACCAGTCATTGTACACCGAATACGATGTTAAACGCGGACTCAGGGATTCTAACGGTAAGGGCATTCTGACAGGACTGACGGAAATATCCGACGTCGTGGCATTTAAATCTGTCCACGGCCGGCGTATTCCCATCGACGGCGAATTATACTATCAGGGCTATAATGTCAACGACCTGATCGAAGGCAGCAAGGACAGCCTCTTCGGCTTTGAGGAGATCACCTATCTCCTCCTCTTCGGCGAGCTGCCTACCAGGCGTCAGCTTCATGAATTTCGTGAAATCCTCGGCAACTACCGCGAGCTGCCGGAAAACTTTGTGCGTGACATCATCATGAACGCGCCGAACGGCAACATGATGAACGTTCTTCAGAAAAGCGTGCTGACCCTGTATTCTTATGACCCGGCCCCTGAAAATCTGGACATCAACAACGTGCTGAGGCAGTGCCTCCAGCTGATTGCCCTTTTCCCTATGATCTCTGTCTACGGCTATCACAGCTACAGGCACTATATCCTGGACAAGAGTCTGGTCATCCGCCGGCCCAAGCCTGAGCTTTCCACGGCGGAAAACATCCTCCGGCTGCTCAGACCGGACGGCCAGTATACGCCTCTGGAAGCCAAGGCACTGGACGTTGCCCTGATCCTCCATGCGGATCACGGCGGCGGTAATAACTCGACCTTCACGACCCATGTGGTCACCTCCACCGGTACGGACACCTATTCCGCGATCGCGGCCTCACTGGGTTCTCTCAAAGGCCCCAGACACGGCGGTGCCAACCTGAAGGTCCAGCAAATGTTCATGGATCTGATGCAGACCATCCCCAACTGGGATGATGACGACGCAGTCAGGGACTACCTGGTCCATCTGCTGAAGGGCGAAGCCTTTGACCACAAGGGCCTGATCTACGGTATCGGCCACGCGGTCTACACCCTGTCCGATCCCAGGTGCGTCATTCTCAAAAAATTCGCCAGAGAGCTGTCGGAAAGCAAGGGAATGACCAAAGAATATCAGCTTTACGAGCGCGTGGAAAGAATGGCCATCGAACTGACTCAGGAGCGCAGGCAGCTTTTCAAGCCCCTGTGCGCCAACGTGGACTTCTACAGCGGTTTTGTTTACTCCATGCTGGGTCTGCCCATGGAGCTGTTCACCCCCATCTTCGCCATCTCACGTATCGCCGGCTGGAGCGCCCACCGGCTGGAGGAGCTGGTCAACGAGGGAAAGATCATCCGTCCGGCTTACAAGTATGTCGGTCATCACAAAGCCTACATCCTTATCAATGACCGCAACTATCCTTCCAATTAAAAAACGTCATTTTAAAAGGCTGCCGCAATTTCGCGGCAGCCTTATTCTGTTTCCGATATTTCTCCGATCAGGATAAGCTTTTCCTGACGACTGAGATGTTTGATGGCATATTCCCGGCGCATGGCCTCTTCCTTAGTCTCAAAGGATTCCAGATAGACCAGGCTGACCGGCCGCCGGCTCCGGGTATACCTTGCCCCGTGCCCGCTGTTGTGGGCCTCAAGCCTTTTCTCAGGATCCACCGTCCAGCCGGTATACAAAGTGCCGTCCGCGCACCTGACCATGTAGGTATAATTCATGGCTAGGCACTCTTTCTGGCACCCTCAGAGGTCCGGACACTGCCCGATTCACCCTGGGTGACGATCCTGCGTCCCGGGATCTGCCGGCTGATATTGAGCACGATGCCCATTTCCAGCATTTGCAGCAGCAGGGCACTGCCGCCGTAGCTGATATAGGGCAGGCTGATACCGGTATTAGGCAGCAGACTGATGGCGACACCGATATTTAAGAGGACCTGCAGGGCCACATGGGCGCCGATCCCCGCCGCCAGAAGACCGCCCGTCTTATCCCGGGCATGCTTGGCCACGGTCATGATCCGCCAGATCTGGTAGGCAAACAGGAAAATGATGGCCGCGCAGCCGATAAGACCCAGTTCCTCACCGATGACGGCGAAGATAAAGTCATTCATAGGCTCCGGCAGATAATACTTGACCGTCCCGTTTCCCAGGCCCCTGCCCAGAAGGCCGCCGAAACCGATGGCGTAAAGTGCGTAACGGGACTGCATGGAAAGACTGGGATATTCCTCCGGATACAGCCAGGCCAGGATACGGCCCGCACGGAAGTTGGACGCCTCCGCGTGTTCCTTCGTAATGACCAGTTCATAATATAAAAAGGCAAAAATGGCAATGGCCGCCAGACCGATGATCACCCAGTACCAGACCCTTTTATTGGGGTGGGCCACAAAAAACAGGACCACCGCGATGCCCAGCACGATCAGGGCCGTACTCAGATTCCTGGTCAGCACATAGATCATACCCGCGGCCAGAAAAGCCGGAAGGATCACATAGATGATGGTGGGCACCGGCCTTCCCACATGCCTGCCCAGCTCCGTGAGCGTAAAGGCCAGCAAAATGATAATGGCCGGTTTTAACAGCTCCGCCGGCTGAAATGAGAAACCGCCGATCTCGATCCATCTGCTGGCGCCGTGGCTGGTGGAACCCAGACCGGGAATCCTGACCAGAAAGAGGGAGACCAGAGAGATGAGATAGAGGCCGAAGGACAGCCGGATCAGCACATGATAGTCAATATAGGAAACCAGGATCATGCCCGCAAAGCCGACGACAGCGACAAAAATCTGCTTTCTCAGCATGGAGACGCCGTACTGGGCCGAACTGGCACTGTAGACCATGATCAGTCCGAAGGTCAGCAGGAAAACGATGGAGACGATCAGACGATAATCGACCACATACAGATTTTTAAGATAATGCAGCGCCCGGCCGATGGGGCCGCGGCCGGCTGCAGACTGATTTTCACTCAAAAGACAATACCCCCGGGGTAAATGATTTTTTCCATTCTACCATAAAAGAGGGACAATAATCAAGAGCTGCCCGTAAATGCGGACAGCCCCCGTGTCAGCCGGCCCCTGCCGGCTTATACTCATGATAAAAATGAATGGCGGATCAACCCTCAACCAGAGCCTTGGTATCTCTTGCGATCATCAGCTCTTCGTTTGTCGGGATAACGCAAACCTTAACCTTGGAATCCGGAGTGGAAATGGTCAGGTTCTCGCCGCGCTTAGCATTCTCCTCGGGATCGATGGTGATGCCAAGGTAGCCAAGGTACTCACAGACCTTGCCGCGGACGAAACCGCTGTTCTCACCGATACCGGCTGTGAAAGCGATGGCGTCAACACCGTTCATGGCAGCAACATATGCACCTACGAAACGGGCAACATTGTAGCAGAAGATCTCGATCGCGTTTACGCAGGCCTCATCGCCTTCATTGTAGCCGGCCTCAAGATCACGGAAGTCGCTCTTGCCGCCTGTCAGACCGTCCATACCGGACTTCTTGTTCAGCACATTGATGGTCTCCGCAAGGGTCAGGCCCTCCTTGTTGGCGTAGTACTCAACGATTGCCGGGTCGATATCACCGGAACGTGTACCCATAACAAGACCTGCCAGCGGTGTGAAGCCCATGGATGTATCAACAGACTTGCCGTGGTCTACAGCACAGATGCTGGCGCCGTTGCCCAGATGGCAGACGATGGTTCTGAGATCCTCCGGCTTTTTGCCGAGGTAATTGGCGATCTCTTTGGAAACGAACTTATGAGATGTGCCGTGGAAGCCGTATCTCCTGATCTTGTACTCCTTGTAAGCCTTGATCGGCAGACCGTAAAGGTAAGCCTTCGGCGGCATGGTCTGATGGAAAGCGGTATCAAAAACAGCGACCATCGGTACGCCCGGCATAAGCTCACGGCAGACATTGATGCCGATCAGGTTGGCCGGATTATGCAGAGGTGCGAGCTCGTTGCACTCTTCGACAACCTTGATGACCTCATCGTTGATGATGATGGAATCAGCAAACTTCTCGCCGCCATGGACGACACGATGACCGACAGCGTTGATGGCTGCCAGAGAATCGATCACGCCGTTCTCCTTGTCCGTCAGGCAGTCAAGCACCAGCTTGATAGCCTCGGTATGTGTCGGCATGGGAGACTCGATGGTGATCTTGTCCTTGCCGGCCGGGCTGTAAACGATACGGCTGCCGTCGATGCCGATTCTCTCGCAGAGACCCTTAGCGGCAACAGACTCATTGGTCATGTCGATCAGCTGGAATTTCAGTGAAGAGCTGCCACAGTTGATAACTAAAATGTTCATTGGATTAATCCTCCTTACCCCTATTTATGAAAGCATTTCATAGTTAAATTAAGTGTATCACATTAATTCTTAAGATGCTACATCAAATTTACGTCCGTTGACAGATGAAATGGCATCTTCTATAATGAAGCTGCCTGTTCATTTTTCACAGGAGGTTTTTACAATGAAAAAAATCATCGCGCGCATCATTTTTATCCTGGCCCTGATCTGCTTCTGCTTCAGTGCCTTCTCCCTGATCAGATACGGTCTTCAGACCCTCAAAACCCGTGAAGGCATCCGGGAGCTGGCGGATCAGGTCAATCACGACATTCCCGTGAACATAAAGGATGCCGGGGAGGCAGATGTCTCCGACCCCGAAAAGGCTGCTGAGGCCGCGAAGGACGACGCCGCGGCCATGATGGCCAAATACGGAAAGCTCTATGAGCAGAATCAGGATTTCATCGGCTGGCTCACCGTGGAGGATACCCCCATCGATCTGCCGGTCATGTACACGCCTGCGGATCCTGAGCACTATCTGAGAAAGAATTTCTACGGGGATTACGATATCGGCGGCATGCTGTTCATTGACGCCCGCTGCACGCTGGATCCGGAAGACCATGTCAGCACGGATACCATCATTTACGGTCACCGTATGAAAAACGCCACCATGTTCGGTCCCCTTAAGGATTTCAAGGACCCGGACTACTGCGAGGCTCATACCACCGTTTATTTCGACACCCTCTACAGGCCCGGCACCTACAGGGTCTTCGCCGCCTTCCTGTCCAGGGCTTATGACGACGACAGCGACGCCTTCAAATACTATGATTTCATAGAAGCTGAAAACGCCGCTGAATTTGATGCTTATCTGACGAATATACAGGCCCTCTCCCACTGGTATGACGCGGAGAACGCCCCTGTCTTCGGCGACGAGCTCATCACCCTGTCCACCTGTGACTACTACACGGATGACGGCCGTCTGGCCATCGTGGCCAAACGGATCGACTAATCCTTCTTTTTCCCGAAAATCATGCGAAGCACCGGCACGCCGATGTAAAGCACAAAGAATGCGATCACCAGAGTGGCTGCGATCATCAGCACCCGCAGCACGCCCTGGGCCGGAGAAATGCCTGCCCAGCGGCACACCGCGTCGGCAAACCCCAGGCCGTCAGCCAGGGCCGAAACGATGGCCAGGATCGCGATCAGAGCCAATGCGCCGTTCAACCGGTCATTGGCTTCTTTTTCTGCCTTTTCCTTTTCCCTTTCCTTCTGCTCCTTTTCCTTCTGCCGCTGGTCCAGGCGCTGCCGCTGCAGACTCTCCAGAGATTCCAGCCCCGTCGTCACGCTCCGGATATCTTCCCGGATGGTCAGTCTCGTCTCCCCGTAATCATAGAACTTATTCTGCTGGTCAAGGTGGCTGACCGAGGTGTGAACGCCCTTGACCAGAAAGACATCGATCCGGGTACGGATCTCTTCCAGCATGCGGACCGTCTCCTCCTCCTGAATCCGGTAAGATGCAGCGTCCGCCGGCAGTGTATCCTCGATCTGCTCAGCAAATAAAAGCAGCATATAGCTCTGATAGAGCAGATGAATATAAAGAATAAAATATTCTCCGGTCACCCGCTCCGGGAGCAGACTGCTGAAAAAGTCCTCGCCCGAGTCGGGTCTGAAGGCATAACAGCCGCAGCCCTCTCTGGTCATGTACCAGCAGACATTGCCCGCTGTAAAAAGCATCTCCCCGGCGGCCTGAGGCGGTATCCTGTAAGCGGAAGTATAGCCATTTGTCAGGTAGAAGGCTGTTTTTGTCAGCCCCTCACGGTCATCGTCATCCCCGCAGGCAAGCACATACTGGTATAAAAGCGCCTTATCCGGCACCTTCAGGTCTTTGCTGCTGCCACCCTGGGGGATACGTTCCGGAAGGAAGGTGATCTCCGCCGGCAAAGACGCAAGATGATCACGGATCAGCAGGCCCGGCAGCTTTTTCTGCCAGCATTTCCGTCTGAGCTCATAGCTGCCCGTGTCGCCATTCTTAACCAAAAGATATTCCGAATCCGCCTCGCCCTCCGCCTCAGGCAGAAGCTGCCGCGCTTCCTCCAGCGGGTAAAAAACGCCTTTTTTCACGCCTCTTGCTCTGATCAGGCCATTTTCATCAAAGGAATCCCCCTGACCTGTGATCAGCTTTTCTTCGGGCATCTCAAGACAATCCTGCTTCATCACCGCCAGCTGCATGGCCGCCGTGAAAAAGGATAGCTCCTTGGCCGCATTCTGGAAAAGGATCAGCGCCTCTGTCGTAAAGCCGTCTTTTTCAGCCAGGCTGATCTCATACCAGAAAAATCCCAGGCTCTCCCTGAAGAGAAAGAGGCCCTCATCCGCCAGTGTGACCGACAGTGAAGGTGCATCCTTCCGGTACACTCTGAATTTTGTTTTCTGACTCTGAGCCCGGCTGAAGCAGGCCCCGATGTGCCGGCCAGTCCCCTCCCTCTGAGTCAGCATATCGGAAATATAGCTGTAAATATCCTGATTCTGCATGCCGGGATCTTTGAGCTTCCATTCCGGCTGCCCGGCGACTGCCTTGCAGACCGTTTCAAAATCCTCCGCCCCGCCCTTACTTTTCCAGGTAAAGGGAACAACATAGCGAAGCCGGAGCGCGTCGATACCTGTATTCTGATCCATCATTTTCATCTCCTGATCTTTGTGATGACTGCCGCCTTCATTATACTACACAAAACCCCGGGAAACACCCTCTTTCCGCCTGATATACCGGCTTTTTCTATCGAATTTTACATATGATGGTTTTTATGGGTTCCAGTTTTTGTAGCTTTTGCTTAAAAGCTTTTACAAAAAGGGCCTTTTTCGTTTGACACTCAGAAAAAAAGCTACTATAATAGAGTGGTAATAAGTCACAGGCATTTTATGTCAAAAAATGAGCAACTGTATTAACCGTCGGCGGGCTTCATTAATGCCGTTTTGTCGTCCGCTGATCAACTTGTGAATGACAAAATATTTCTTATTTTTAGGGAGGAGAGTGTTCTATTTTGTTTAAAAAATTCACAAATGGCTGCGTTAATCTGGTTCAGAGATTCCTGCCTGACGCATTTATCTTCTGTATCATCCTGACTATCGTAGTTTATGTTCTGGCTCTGATCGCTACAGGTACAGGTCCTCTTCAGGTTGCTGTTGCCTGGGGTTCAGGTGTTTGGTCTCTGCTGGCTTTCTCCATGCAGATGGTTCTCGTTCTCGTACTTGGTACAGCATTTGCCAATGCGCCTGCAGTTAAGAATCTGATCATTCGTCTTGCAAGTATCCCGAAGACACCGGCTTCCGCCATCATCTTCGTTACTGCTATTTCCACAATCTGCTGCTGGCTGAACTGGGGCTTCGGTCTGGTTGTCGGCGCACTTCTTGCTAAGGAAGTAGCTAAGAAGGTCGAGGGTCTTGACTATCGTCTTCTTATGGCATCCGCTTACTCAGGTTTCGTCGTATGGCATGCAGGTGCATCAGGATCTATCCCGCTGCAGCTGGCTGACTACAACGACACCATCAATGCTCAGACAGCCGGTGCTGTTACAGAATCCGTTCCGACTTCCTTAACGATCTTCGCTCCCTGGAACCTGATCGTCTGCCTGGTTGTCCTTATCGCTTTCTGCCTTGTCAACGCAAAAATGCATCCTGACAAGGAGCATACAGTTACAGTTGATCCTTCACTCCTTGTTGATGAGGAAGTTGAGTATCCCGCTCCCACAACTCCGGCTGAAAAGCTTGAGAACAGCGTGATCCTTACCGCTATCGTAGCAATCCTTGGTATCGTATACCTGATCTACTACTTCGCAACCAGCGGTTTCAACCTTTCCCTGAATATCGTTAACCTGATCTTCCTGATCCTCGGTATTATCTTCAACAAGACCCCGATCGGTTACGTTCGTGCCATCAATGATGCAGCAAAGAGCGCTGGCGGTATCATCCTTCAGTTCCCGTTCTACGCAGGTATCATGGGTATGATGACATTCGCAGGTGAAGGCGGCACATCTCTGGCCGGCATCATCTCCGACTTCTTCGTAAACGTATCCAACCAGGTTACCTTCCCGTTCTTCACCTTCCTGTCAGCCGGTATCGTTAACTTCTTCGTACCGTCAGGTGGTGGACAGTGGGCCGTTCAGGCGCCGATCGTCATGCCCGCCGGCAAGGAGCTGGGTCTTTCCCCGGCTATCTCCGGTATGGCTATCGCATGGGGCGATGCCTGGACTAACATGCTTCAGCCGTTCTGGGCTCTGCCGGCACTTGGTATCGCCGGTCTGGGCGCAAGAGATATCATGGGCTACTGCGCAATCGATCTGATCGTTTCCGGTATCATCGTTGCCATCGGTTTCCTGGTACTCGTACCGATAATGGCCTAAGCAATAATCATTGCTTATTATTGGATAAACCTAAATGTCTGTGCAAACAGAAGGGGGTATCGCAGTTTCTGCGATACCCCTTTTTGTGTTGGCCGATCAGGCCTGTAAACCTGGCACATACCCTGCCCAAAAAGCAAGCCGCCCGCAGGCGGCTGCTTTTAACTGTATTCACTTTTCTGTACGGGCTCAGGCCTCGCCGTCAGCTTCCTTTTCAGCCTCGGCAATGATCTTGTCGAACTCAGCTGCGACAGCCTCAAAGAGCGCGTCATCCTCGATGTCCACCAGTTCAAAGGTGTCATCTTCGTTCTCCTTGTAGCCGTAGATATAGACATCATCGCTGTCATCGTCCGGCACCAAAGCGATATACTCCTGGTCCTCGTACTCGAAAACGCCCAGAATCTCGCAGTCTACCTTTGTATCATCCTCAAATTCCAAAGTGATCTTCTCTTCATCCATAATAAAAACTCCTTTTCTTAAACAAGGTATCGGCACGCGCTTCGGGTCAAGGTATCGGCACGCGCGTCGCGTCATTGCGCGTCGGGTCAAGGTATCGGCACGCGCTTCGCGCCTGCCACATCGTCCTCCGCGCATCCTGAAATGACGCTTCGCGTCATTGCGCGTCGGACTGTGTAATAATTTCGTTGTTGATGACGCGGTCCATCAGGGACTTGGCTTTGTTGACGGTGGTCTCGTCGGGGATCATGACGTAGGCACGGCTGCTCATGGAGTAGGGTACCTCGCTGGCGCCTTCACCGTCCACACTGTAGCGGATAATGGTCCACTTACTGTTGTCCTCCAGCTGATGACGAACGAGCTCGGCAATCTTGCTGTAAGGCACATTTGTATCAAAGCTGCCCTCCACCGCATCCATGATGCTGGTGTAGTTCTTCAGCATTTCCGGTGTCAACATCTTCTGAATGACACCCTCGATGACAGCCATCTGGTTCTTACCACGCTGCCTGTCGCCTTCTGCGAAGGCGTGACGCTCACGGGCAAAGGCCAGAGCCTCTATGCCGGACAGGTTATTGGCGCCCTTGACATACGAGAAATCACCCACGGTGAAATCGTAGTCCGAATTGACGGTAATGCCGCCCAGGGCATCAATGATATCCACGAAGCCGACGAAATTGACTCTGAAATAATTGTTGATGTCGTAGCCATAAAGCATACCCAGCGTATCCATGGAGCAGTCCACACCGTAGATACCGGCATGGGTCAGCTTATCCCTGGCACCGTCTGAGATCGACAGCGGAACGAAATAGTCACGCGGTGTGGAAACCAGAAGCACCTGATGAGTTTTGGTATTGATCGTCGCAACGATATTGACATCGCTTCGGCTGTTGGCGATCAGCTCACTGCCGCGGGTATCGATACCGCTGATGAACAGCTGAAGGACATCCTCATTCTGAACGACCTGAGCTGCATCTTCCCCGGCCTTTGTATCAAGACTCTCTTCCACCAGCTGAAGACTGATCTCACGGATCTCGCTCTCGATATTCTCGTAGCCTTCCATCTCCTCGATCACAGGCACATAGGCGTGGTTCAGGATAAGTGCGCCGCACTCACCGGACCTGAGCGCATCTACCAGCTCGGTCAGACCTTCCTTGTCAGCCGTGCTGATCCCTTGGCCGACCTCGTTCTGGATCTGATCCACAGCGTTGGCGGTGTTTTCCAGGTCCAGGTTGGACAGCTTGCCAAAGGTATAATTCCGGGCATCCTCTATGCTCTGAGCCGGATCGTCCGTCAGGACATAGACGCCGATGGCAGATGTTTTGGTGTTGACATCAGAGATCCGTACCAGCGTATTATAGGTACTGATCACATAAAGGTTGCCGACCACCAGGCCGATGATCAGCAGGATGGCCAGAATGGCACCCAGAAAGAATCTCAGCTTCTTCCTCAGATCATTTGTCAGCAGACAGATGAGCAGGACCACGGTCAGTAAGATCAGACCGCCGGCGATCAACAGGTGATTCGGGACCAGCTTTGTAAAGAAAAGCAGGCCTATAAACTCAATTGACAGCAGGAGCAGGACGATGGTAATGACCATACCCGGTCCCCAGATGCGTCCTCCCCGCTTTTTCTCTTTATGACTCACGTCTGTCCCTCCTTATGAAAGCCGATCCAGGATCAGCACTTCTCCGGTTCCGGATAGGAAACGCCGAAGGTCTCCACGGTCATGGACTTGATCTTCTGCTCTACCCTGGGTCTGTCAGACCAGTCTACCGGAACAGAGGCAATCGTATCGACAGCCTCAATACCCTCTGTGACCTTGCCGAAAGCGGCGTACTGGCCGTCCAGATGCGGTGCGTCAGCGTGCATGATAAAGAACTGGGAACCTGCGGTATCCGGATGCATGGTGCGTGCCATGGAAAGAACGCCGCGGGAATGCTTCAGATCATTGGCCACGCCGTTGGCGGTGAACTCGCCCTTGATGCTGTAGCCCGGGCCGCCCATACCGGTGCCCTGGGGGTCTCCGCCCTGGATCATGAAGCCGGCGATGACTCTGTGGAAGATCAGACCGTCATAGAATCCCTTCTGTACAAGAGAGATAAAATTGTTGACTGTATTCGGAGCCACTTCCGGGTATAATTCCGCTTTCATGACATCACCATTCTCCATGGTGATCGTTACAATTGGATTTGACATTTGTTAGACTTCCTTTCATTGATTTGTATAGTATATTCCATACGGTATCATTTTACAAAAAAAGAAAGCCGCTGTAAAGTCTTACGGCGGCTTTTAGACAAGATTCATTGATCTTACAGACAGATGTTTTTCTGCTTTCCGTCCATCCAGGCGGCCAGATTATCGAAGACGATCTCGGCCCTGAGCGTCATGGACTCCTTCGTCGCGAAGGCCACATGCGGCGTTACCAGCGCGTTCTTTGCCTTAAGAAGGACATTATCCACAGCCAGCGGCGGCTCACCGTCAAACACATCGATGCCGGCGGCAGCGATGGTGCCGTTATTCAAAGCATCTGCCAGATCCTGACTGTTGACCACCGGGCCCCTGGCCACATTGATCAGCACCGCAGACTTCTTCATAAGGGCCAGTTTGGAAGCATCGATCATGCCCCTGGTCTCATCTGTCAGCGGGCAGTGCAGGACGACGATATCCGAGCGGCCAAGCAGCTCATCCAGAGAAACCTGCGTCACATAGTCCGCAGCGTCATCATGATGCTTACGATTATAGCTGAGAACATCCGCGCCAAAGGCATGGAAAAGCGCCGCGGACCGGGAACCGATCTTGCCAAGGCCGATGATGCCGACGGTCTTGCCCTTGATCTCACAGCCTACCAGGCCGTCCTTGGTCTTACCCTCACGGCAGCGGTCTTCCACCTGACGCATATTCCGGGAGATGGACAGGGCCATGCCCAGGACCAGCTCGGAGACAGCCTCATTGGAGTAACCGGAGGCATTGCTCACGGCGATACCTCTCTCACGGGCTGTTTTAAGCCCCACATGGTCAATACCGGTGAAGGCGATGTCGATAAACTTCAGATTCGGGCAGGCCGCCAGAACCTCATCCGGCATAGGCATGTTGGCAAGGATCATCACATCCGCATCCTTTGCCTCCGCGATCAGCGTCTCCTTATCCGTTGTCTTCGCGAAAGACTGAAATTCACATCCCTTTGCTTCAAAAGGTGCCTTGCGCGCATTCAGCTCTTCCTCACTGATGCCCAGCGATTCCATGATCACAACTTTCATGTTTCTTCCTCCTTGTATTTTCCGATCGTACTGTTATATTCACTGCTTATGATTATATCATAGCCGCTGATATTACGCCACATAAAGAAAAGTCATGAAAAAGCATTCCAGCCGATTATGGATGTGTTGCTTCTGAACAGGCTCAAATTTTTTTAAAAAAAGGCTTGCATTTCCATCTCATATCTGATAGAATAATTAAGCACGCAGAAGTGGCGGAATGGCAGACGCGCTAGATTCAGGTTCTAGTGAGGTAACACTCGTGTGGGTTCAACTCCCATCTTCTGCACGCATATTTAAAGGCCCGGATGACCTGAACTCCGGGCCGTTTTTTTATTTCGGAAGGAGACAGAGGACGGTTCTTCGTCTCCCTCTTGCTAAGAGGGAGACGAAGAACCGTCCCCTGTCTCCTTCCTCGTCAGATGTTTCGCCCATTTGTAGCTTCTGAACCTTAAAAAGATGGGTATTCCCTTAAATAACTGGTCGGACTGGAGGGCCATGACCACGGCCGGCACCGGCCAGTGCCACAGGAAGGCGGCCGCGAAGGACAATGGCATGACGATGCACCAGGTGCTGATCATGTTGTTGATCATGGTAAAGCGCACATCTCCCCCGCCCTCAATGATCCCGAAGCCCACCGGCATCTGGTAGGCCATGCCCACCATGACGATGCTCATGACCGCGATCAGCTGCCGGGCCAGCGCCATGGCCTCCGGCTCCAGCTGGTAATGAGCAAGCAGGGGATCTCTCAGCAGGAACAGACACAGGCCTAAGACCAGGCCTATGACCACATCGATCACCGAGAGGGTCCGGCCGTCCGACCGGATCCTTTCTTCATCTCCCCGGCCGATGGCGTTGCCGATCAGGACCGCGGAAGTGGTGGCCATGGCCTGGACAAAGACTTTCAGGTACTGATAGAAGGTGGTGGCCACGGAATTGGCCGCAATGGCATCATCGGACAGATGGCCCAGAATGGCCGTCTGCATGGGCACGGAAAGTCCCCAGATCATCTGCGCCGCGAAAAGGGGGCCTAAAACCTTCCGGTAATCCGCTGCCAGAATCGGATCCTTTGACCGGATATCCTTCAGTTTAAAACCGATCTGCCGGTCAAGGCGGAGCGCGTAAAACAGGATCGCCGCCAGCTCCGCCGCCCGGGCGATCAGTGTGCCCACGCCGGCGCCGACAATGCCCAGCTCCGGAAAACCGAACCTGCCGAAGATCAGGACATAATTGATGCCCACGTTCAGAACCAGGGAGCCCAGGGAAATGTAAAAGGCAATGCGGACATTGCCCACGCTGCGGAACATGGCCGTCAGAATACTGCTCATGGCGAACAGGATAAAGGTCCAGCGGATCAGAGACAGATAGGCCGTCCCCTGGGTCACGATCTCATCTGACCGGGTAAAGATATGCAGCAGCTGTACCGGAAAGGCCATACAGATCAGGGTCATCATAAGCCCGGCAAAAAGGCCCAGCCTGAGGGTCAGCCCTGTCAGTGACCTGATGGGCTCCGTCCGCTTCTGTCCCCAGTACTGGGAGGCCAGGACCACCATGGCGCTCACCAGGGCCATGATGACCTGCTGAACGATAAAAAAAATCTGGTTGACCGTGGCCGCGCCTGAAAGCGCGGTCTGCGCGTAGTTACCCAGCATGAGATTATCTGCCATGTTTACGCTGTAAGCCACCAGATTCTGCAGAGAAGTCACCGCAAGCATGGAAAAAAGCGTCCGGTAGAATTCTCTGTCCTTTGTAAAAAAGTTTTTCATGACCGTCCCTCCTTAAAAGAGTCTGCCGATCAGTTCTCCTTCTTTTCCGCAAAAGCGAAAAAGCGCTGTCCGAGATAATTGAAGCCTGTGAACAGGCACATGCCCACAAACATGGCCACATTTTCCTGGACGGATTTGGTCGTTCCCGCCAGCAGCCTCAGGGTCAGCGGCTTGGCGATGCCGTAAGCCAGAAGGTAGCACACCGCGATATTCAGGGCGAACCGCACCACCTGGCTGAGGGACTTCTCCTTGTTTTTGAAGGTAAAATACTTATTCAGGAAAAAGCTCAGTATACTCGTTAAAAAGTAGTTGGCCACCGAGGAAAACCAGTAGCCGCAGCCGGCCAGATTATAAAGGCCGAACATGATCGATGTGCCCACCAAGGTGTTGATCACACCAACGATGACAAACTTCAGGAGCTTTTCATCTACCACACTTTTGATCCACTTGATCATCTTCTTCTCCTTACAGATCCGTCGCGCCTGCGACGGTATGCTCTATCGCTTCAGGGATAAACCGGCCGTTATTAAGACGCGCCCTCACACAGCAGCAGTTTTCCAGACCCCTGTACCAGAAGGCCGAGACCGGTTCCCGCCTCATGATATTCATAAAGCCGCGGATGGCGGCACCGTGAGTGGCGGCCAGCACCCTTGTATCCTCCGGCGCATCCTCATATTTTTTTGCCATTTCCTTCAGAAAGGAGAGGCATCTCAGCTTCAGCTGGTCCAGGCTTTCACCGCCTTCCGGCGGCAGATACAGTTCAGGCGCCTCCACCAGACTGGCAAAAGACCCGGGTGAATTCCTGAAGGGCGTTCCCTCAAAAACGCCGAAACCCATCTCCTTCAGACGCTCGTCCGTGGTAAAGGCTTCCCTGCCGCGGCCGGTGACGATCTCCGCCGTCTTCCAGGCCCGGGACAGGGGACTGACGTAGACATCCCCAAAGCGGATACCCCGGGTTTTAAAATACTCGGCAGCCGTCTGTGACTGGGCGCAGCCGCTGGCATTCAGGGGGATATCGATCTGTCCCTGAACCAGGCCGGCCCGGTTGTAGTCGGTCTCGCCGTGCCTCATCAAATATAAATACATACATCCTCCTGTAAATATGCTATACTGGCGGTAAAGAAAGGAGATGAAATCATGATCAGACTGCTGTCCCAAACGGCATGGCCCATGGACCCGCCGCCCGTTTACGGCACCTTTCATCTCGTTTTTTCCATTGCCGGCACTTTACTCGCCCTGGCAGCCGCCCTCTGCCTCGCCCGCCTGATCCGAAGCCGGAAGGGCGCAGGCCGGGTTCTTTTTGTCAGCGGCCTGATCCTTGCCCTTATGGAGGCTTATAAACAGCTTTTCCTGACCTTCATCGCAGGTCAGGGCAGCTATGAATGGTGGAGCTTTCCCTTCCAGCTTTGCAGCATGCCCATGTACCTGTGCCTCATCCTGCCTCTTTTTAAGGAAGGCCGGCTGCGCACAGTCCTTATGACCTTCCTGGCCGACTACGGCATTTTAGGGGCTCTGGCCACCTTCATCGATCCTTCGGGCCTGATGCGCCCTTACCTGACCCTGACGGTCCACGGCTTCCTATGGCACATCCTGCTCTTTTTCATCGGATTCTATATTCTGGCCGCCCGTCTGGCGGACCTTTCCGTCCCGGGCTTTGCCCGCACCCTGCCCCTGCTGGGCCTGTGCTGCCTTGCGGCAGAGCTGCTCAATACTGCCCTGCACGGCTTTGGGACTTTGAATTTATTTTATATTTCTCCCTATGAAAAGTCAACACAGCTCTTCTTTTCAGATATTCAGGACCGGCTCGGCCTGCCCGCAGGCATCGCTGTCTACATCCTGTTTATCCTCCTGGGAGCCTACTTTATCCACGGTCTGGCCTTCCTTTTCAGTCCTGCGGCGGACAGGAAATGAATCTCACACAATTCCGGTCTTTATCGACAGGCAGGCCGCGCCATCCGGCGCGGCCTGCCTGGTTTATGTCACATTACAGATCGCAGTTGCCCACAGTTCTGGGGAAGGAAAGGACGTCGCGGATGTTGCCCATACCAGTCAGGTACATGACACATCTCTCAAAGCCCAGACCATAGCCGGCATGACGGGTAGAACCGTAGCGGCGAAGATCCAGATAGAAATCATAATCCTCTGTCTTCATACCCAGCTCCTGCATACGGGTCAGCAGCTTGTCATAATCATTCTCACGCTCGCTGCCGCCGATGATCTCACCGATGCCCGGTACCAGAAGGTCCATGGCAGCCACCGTCTTGCCGTCCGGATTCTGCTTCATATAGAAAGCCTTGATCTCCTTCGGGTAATCCGTCACGAAAACGGGGCGCTTGAAGATCTTCTCTGTCAGATAGCGCTCATGCTCTGTCTGCAGATCGCAGCCCCAGCTGACCTTGTAGTCAAAGCTGTCATTATGCTCTTCCAGAAGCTTTACGGCCTCTGTGTAGGTCACATGGCCGAAATCAGACTCAGCCACATGATGAAGACGCTCTAACAGACCCTTGTCCACAAACTGGTTGAAGAACTTCATCTCCTCCGGTGCCTTCTCCAGGACAAAGCGGATGATATATTTCATCATATCCTCGGCCAGCGCCATATCGTCAGACAGGTCTGCGAAGGCGATCTCCGGCTCGATCATCCAGAACTCAGCCGCATGGCGGGTGGTATTGGAATTCTCGGCACGGAAAGTCGGGCCGAAGGTGTAGATATTTCTGAAGGCCATGGCGTAGGTCTCACCGTTCAGCTGGCCGCTGACGGTCAGGTTGGTGGGCTTGCCGAAGAAATCCTTGCTGTAATCCACCTTGCCGTCCTCTGTCTTCGGCACATTCTCCAGATCCAGAGTGGTCACCTGGAACATCTCGCCGGCACCCTCAGCGTCACTGCCGGTGATCAGCGGTGTGTGCACGTAGACGAAGTCCCTCTCCTGGAAGAACTGATGGATCGCGTAGGCGATCAGAGAACGCACACGGAAAACGGCCTGGAAGGTATTGGTCCTGGGCCTCAGATGATTGATGGTCCTCAGATACTCAAAGGTATGGCGCTTGGGCTGCAGGGGATAATCCGGTGTGGACATACCCTCCACCTCTACTGCGGATGCCTGGATCTCAAAAGGCTGCTTGGCCTTGGGTGTCGCCACCAGGGTGCCCCGCGCGATCACGGCAGCGCCGACATTCAGATGGCTGATCTGAGAAAAATTGTCAAGCTTGTCATCATAGACAACCTGCAGCGTCTGAAAATAAGTACCGTCATTGATGACCAGAAAGCCGAAGGTTTTGGAATCACGCACATTGCGGATCCAGCCGCCGATGCTGATCTCGGTCCCTATGTAGGACTGAGTGTCTTTATACAACTCACGTACAGTAATGAGTTTTTCCATGATCTGTCCTCCATTTAATCTCAGACAATCTGAACTTTCTCCAGATGCCAGATATCTCTTACATACTCCTCGATGGTTCTGTCAGATGAGAACTTGCCGGAACATGCAACGTTCAGCAGAGCCATCCTGGACCACTTCTTGGAATCCTTGCCGTAGGTCTCGTTGACACGAGCCCTGGCCTCGGCGTAGGAACGGAAATCCTTCAGGTTAAAGTAAACATCCTTGTCCAGCAGAGAGTTGAACAGTTCTCTGAAGGTCTCGGTATTGCCGCCGGTGTAGGTGCCGTCCACCATCTGATCCAGCACACGGTGGATATCCGGATCATTATTGTAGATCTCCCTCGGATCATAGCCGCCGTTGGCCTCATAGCCCATGACCTCATCAGAGCTCATACCGAAGATAAAGGCGTTATCCGCGCCGACCTCCTCGACGATCTCCACATTGGCGCCGTCCATGGTACCCAGGGTCACTGCGCCGTTCAGCATGAATTTCATGTTGCCTGTGCCGGAAGCCTCTTTGCTGGCCGTAGAGATCTGCTCGGAGACATCGCTGGCCGCGAAGATGATCTCGGCGTTGGACACACAGTAGTTCTCGATGAAGACGACCTTCATTTTCTGGTTGACGGCCGGATCATTGTTGATCATGTCCGCCACGGAATTGATCAGCTTGATGGTCTGCTTGGCTGTCTTATAGCCGGCGGCCGCCTTGGCGCCGAAGATAAAGGTGGTCGGATAGAAATACATCTGCGGATTGGCCTTCAGCTGGTTATACAGGTACATGATGTGCATGATATTCAGCAGCTGACGCTTGTACTCGTGAAGACGCTTGACCTGGACATCGAAGATGGAATCCGGATCCACATCGATACCGTTATGCTCCTTGATATAGGCAGCCAGACGCAGCTTGTTCTGACGCTTGATCTCGTAAAACTCCTTGCGGGCTCTGGAATCATCTGCCAGCGGCACCAGACCCTTCAGCAGGCTCAGGTTGGTGATCCACTCATCGGTTCCCAACTTGCTGGTCACCCACTCCGCCAGAAGCGGATTGGCATGAAGCAGGAAACGCCTCTGAGTGATACCGTTGGTCTTATTGTTGAATTTCTCCGGCATCATTTCGTAGAAATCCTTCAGCTCACGGTGCTTAAGGATCTCCGTGTGCAGTCTTGCGACACCGTTGACGGAGAAACCTGCCGCGATGGCCATGTTGGCCATACGGACCTGACCATCGTAAAGGATGGCCATGCTGCGGATCTTTCTGTCCTGATCCGGGTAACGGGCCTCGATCTGGGCATTGAAACGGCGGTTGATCTCATCCACGATCTGGTATACACGGGGCAGCAGACGCATAAAGAGGTCTACCGGCCATTTCTCCAGAGCTTCCGCCATGATGGTATGGTTGGTGTAGGCCACACATCTGGTGGTGATATCCCAGGCATCATCCCACTCCAGGCCTTCCTGATCCAGCAGGATACGCATCAGCTCAGGTACAGCCACGGTAGGATGGGTATCGTTCAGCTGGAAGACGACCTTCTCAGGCAGGAGACGGATATCGTCATGGGTCTTCTTGAACTTGCTGATCACCTGCTGCAGGCTGGCGGAAACGAAGAAGTACTGCTGTTTCAGACGCAGCTCCTTGCCGCTGTAATGATTATCGTTGGGGTAAAGGACCTCGACGATGTTCTTGGCCAGATTCTCCTGCTCAACGGCGGTCCTGTAGTCGCCCTTGTCAAAGGAATCCAGATTGAACTGGACCACAGGCTCCGCGTCCCAGATACGCAGGGAGTTGACCACACCGTTGTTGTAGCCGACGACCGGCAGATCATAGGGAACGGCAAGGACTGACTGATAGCCGTCCTGGATGTAACGGTTGCGGCCCAGCTTGGCATCATATTCGATCCTGACATAGCCGCCGAAACGGATCTCCTGGACATACTCGGGACGGCGCACCTCGAAGGGATTGCCGTACTTGAGCCATTCATCGGGCTTTTCCACCTGCTCGCCGTTGACGATCTCCTGGCGGAACATACCGTATTTGTAACGGATACCGCAGCCGTAGGCCGGGTAATTTAAGGTAGCCAGGGACTCGGCAAAACAGGCTGCCAGACGGCCCAGACCGCCGTTGCCTAAAGCGGCATCCGGCTCCTGATCCTCAAGGGTGTTCAGGTTCAGGCCCAGCTCCGCACAGACCTCAGCCACTTCCTTGTAGCAGCAGAGGTTGATCAGATTGTTGCCCAGGGCACGGCCCATCAGGAACTCCATGGACAGATAGTAAACGGTCTTGGCGTCTGTCTCCTCATATTTCCTGTGGGTGGCCATCCAGTCATCAATGATGATATCCTTGGCCGCGAAAGCCACCGCCTGAAACAGCTCCTGGGGAGAAGCTGTCTCGCGGGTCTTTCTGAAGATATATTTAATATTGGATAATACGACACGTTTAAATTCTTCTTTATCAAAACCGCCTGCCGGTCTGGTCTCAGTCATCTACACATTCTCCTTTTCTACGCCGATCTCGGCTTTTTCTCCGTTAATATTCCACGCCTTGCTATAGCCTGCCATCTGATCCAGAACCAGATCATTGGCCAGCACCTCGCTGCAGAGCTCTTCCTTATTCCTCTCCGCCAGGGCTGTCAGCTTCTCGCTGCCTGCCATGTAAATGCGGATGCGGTCCATGACCTCAAAGCCGGCCTCTTTACGCATGGTCTGCACTTTGGAGATGATCTCGCGGACAAAGCCCTCCTCGATCAGGTCCTCTGTCAGATTGGTGTCCAGGACGACCGTGGTGTCATAGTAGCTGTCGGAAACGTAGCCCGGCATCTGAGCGGACTCGATGAGCAGGTCTTCCTCGGTCAGCACGATCTCCGTGCCGTCCGCGTCAAAGGTCAGCTGACCCTTTGTCTTCAGCTCACTCATGGCCGCGCTGCCGTCCACCTCAGCCAGATACTGTCTGATGGCATTCAGCTTTTTGCCGTACTTGGGACCCAGTGTCCTCAGCTGCGGCTTGAAGCTGTAGGATGTGAAATGACTGATGTCATCTGTAAATTCAACGGTCTTAACATTCAGCTCATCCGCAATGATGGCGGTGAAGAAATCAGACAGAGCGCCCGGTGTCTTGACAAACATCTTTCCGATGGGCTGTCTGTTCTTGATCTGAGCGGTATTTCTGCAGGCTCTGCCCAGAACAACGATATCCAGGACCTCTTCCATGCTCTTTTCCAGATCCTTGTCGATCCAGGCCTCCTGAACCTCCGGGAAGCTGCACAGATGGATGCTCTCCGGTGCGGACTTGTCAATGCCGGCTACGATATTCTGGTAGATCTCCTCAGTCATGAAGGGGATCATGGGCGCGGCAGCCTTACAGATGGTCACCAGTGCTGTATACAGGGTCATGTAAGCATTGATCTTATCCTGCTCCATGCCCTTGGCCCAGAAACGCTCACGGCTTCTTCTGACATACCAGTTACTCATCTCATCGACGAACTCCTGCAGGGCCTTGGCGGTCTCCGGGATCCTGTAAGCGGCCAGATTCTCATCCACAGCCCTGACCACGGAGTTGAGCCTGGACAGGAGCCACTTGTCCATCACGGACAGCTTATCGTAGTCCAGCGTATATTTGGAGGGATCAAACTGATCGATCTCCGCGTAAAGTACATAGAAAGCATAGGTATTGTAAAGGGTACCCATGAACTTACTGCGGCCTTCCAGCACAGCCTTCTCATGGAAACGGTTGGGCAGCCAGGGTGCGGAATTCACATAGAAATACCAGCGGATAGCGTCAGCGCCGAAGGTATTCAAAGCCTCCATGGGATCCACGGCATTGCCCTTGGACTTACTCATCTTCTGGCCGTCCTTATCCTGGACATGGCCCAGAACGATAACGTTTCTGAAAGGCGCCTGATTGAAGATCAGGGTGGAGATAGCCATCAGAGAATAGAACCAGCCTCGGGTCTGGTCCACAGCCTCGGAGATGAAATCCGCCGGGAACTGGGCCTTGAAGAGGTCCTCATTCTCAAAGGGATAATGGTGCTGGGCGAAAGGCATGGAACCGGAATCGAACCAGCAGTCGATCACCTCCGGCACCCTGTGCATTTCCTTGCCGCACTTGGGACAGGGGATGGTCACCGCATCAATGTAAGGACGATGCAGCTCGATATCCTCCGGACAGTTATTCGATTTCTCCTTCAGCTCGGCCTTGCTGCCGATGGACTCCTGGCAGCCGCAGCAGCTGCACTCCCAGATATTCAGCGGTGTGCCCCAGTAACGGTTTCTGCTGATGCCCCAGTCCTGGATATTCTCCAGCCAGTTGCCAAAACGGCCCTTGCCGATACTCTCCGGGATCCAGTTGACGGTATTGTTATTTCTGACCAGGTCATCCCTGACAGCTGTCATTTTGATGAACCAGGACTCTCTCGCGTAATAGATCAGCGGTGTGTCGCAGCGCCAGCAATGCGGATAATCATGCTCAAACTTCGGCGCTGAGAACAGGGAGCCCCTGGCCTCCAGATCCTTTAAGATCTCCGGATCCGCGCTGATTGCCGGCGGATCATGCTTCAGCTCAGCCGCGGAGGGCTTGCAGCGCATACCTGCAAAAGGTGTCTCCTCTGTCATGACACCCTTCTCATCCACAAACTGGATCAGGGGCAGGTCGTAAGCCCGGCCGATCCTGGCATCATCTTCACCGAAGGCCGGTGCGATATGGACGATACCAGTACCGTCACTCATGGAAACGTAATCGTCACAGACGACGAAATGGGCCTGCTTATGCAGCTGCTCTGCCTTGTCAGCGGCACACTGGTAAAGCGCCTCATACTCTCTGTACTCCAGATCCTTACCCTTATATTTCTCAAGGATCTCGTAAGCCGGCTGCCCATCCTTTGCCAGATGACCCAGGACGGTATCCAGCAGTGCCTCAGCCATGTAATAGTACATGCCGTCCGCAGCCTTGACCTTGACATAGGTATCCTCCGGATTCACACAGAGGGCTGTGTTGGAAGCCAGTGTCCAGGGGGTTGTGGTCCATGCCAGATAGTAGGCATCCTCACCCCTGGCCTTAAAACGGACGATGGCAGATCTTTCCTTTAAGGTCTTGTAGCCCTGAGCCACCTCATGGCTGGACAGGGGGGTGCCGCAGCGCGGACAGTAGGGCACGATCTTATAGCCCTTGTAAAGGAGACCCTTGTCCCAGATCTGCTTCAGAGCCCACCACTCGGACTCGATGAAATCATCATGATAGGTCACGTAGGGATTATCCATATCCGCCCAGAAACCGACAGCGGAGGAAAACTCTTCCCACATACCCTTGTATTTCCAGACACTCTCTTTACAGTGCTGGATGAAGGGCTCCATACCATAGGCCTCGATCTGCTCCTTGCCGTCCAGGCCCAGCATACGCTCAACCTCCAGCTCAACCGGCAGACCGTGGGTGTCCCAGCCGGCCTTACGGGGGACCATATAACCCTTCATTGTCTTATATCGGGGGATCATGTCCTTAATGACACGGGTCAGGACGTGACCGATATGCGGCTTGCCGTTGGCTGTGGGCGGGCCGTCATAAAAGGTAAATTCAGGGCTGTGCTTACGCAGATCGACACTTTTTTCAAAGATCTGATTATCGACCCAGAATTTCTCGATTTTCTTTTCACGCTCTACGATGTTCTGATTCG
>CADAIF010000001.1 GCA_902787905.1 uncultured Lachnospiraceae bacterium | reverse complement strand
TGTGCCTGAGAAGAAGAAAGGCGCCTTAGGTGTCCGCGGCATCCTCCTGAAGGAAAAGGATCTTCTGACCGGGGCCTACCCCTTAAACCACGCCGTGGAAGTTACCATTGACGTGGGCGGCAAGCCGCTGCTGCTCAACAAGCTCAAGCTGGGCGGCCGGGGCACCAAGGGTACCAAGGTAAGAATTTAAAAAAAGAGACCCTGTCTCAGATGCGGCTGTCATCAACTGACAGCTGCCGCGAGACAAGGTCTTTTTTATTTCTCACTTCCAGCACAGAGGAAGCTTCTGTTCTTTCATACGTACCGGAGGATCGAAGGTCCACCCCTTCAGGTCCAGGACCACCCTCTCGATCAGCTGGGGCTCTATGGGTTCATTGACTT
This sequence comes from uncultured Lachnospiraceae bacterium, assembly GCA_902787905.1. GTDB lineage: Bacteria > Bacillota > Clostridia > Lachnospirales > Lachnospiraceae > UBA2912. The sequence continues at coordinate 39,551 of CADAIF010000001.1, read as the reverse complement.
CCACGCCGGGAATGGGGAAATCCACCGGACGGGTCGGCACCTTTTCCAGGCGGAATATTTCCTCCATGCCCTCCAGCACACGGCCGAAAACCGGGTAAACGCCCAGATGGTCCGGGCAGTCCCTCAGCGGGAAGAAAAACTCACAGCCTGCCAGGCCGTCCTCCCCGTAGCCGCCCATACACACGCAGCCCGGATGAGAAGGCAGAGGCGTGATCTCCGGATGCAGGTCAAACTCATTGGGAATCAGGTACTGACTCTCCTTATGGCCAAAGCCGGTATAGCTGACATCCACCCAGTTGCCGGGGACGATCCGCTGTATGGCAAAATGGTCCATGACCCCCAATGACGCCGCGTAAACAAAGGAGCTGACTGTGTTAGGGGCAGCTTCAGGCAGAAGCTCTATGACGATCCGGCTGCCGGAGGCCATAAACAGGGTCGCCGTAGGGTGCTCCCCCATCACCTTGCAATTCTTCGTCACTTCCGATCCACTCATGGCGCCCTACCCGATGATCTGCAGATTTTTGGGGAAGTTGTTGAGACGCTCCACGCCCTCCTCGGTGACCAGAACCAGGTCCTCCACACGGACGCCGGTGTCCCCGGGCAGGTAGATGCCCGGCTCGATGGAAAAGATCATTCCGGGTTCGGTAAGATTTTCGTTGACCGCCGAAACATCGCCGAACTCATGCTCGGACAGGCCGATAAAGTGGCCCAGCCTGTGGTTGAAACAGGGACCGTAGCCCTTTTCGCTGATCAGGCCTCTGGCCGTATCATCCATGACATGGATCGGGATGCCCGGCCGGATCTTCTCCTCGGCCGCCTCATTGGCCGCCCGCACCAGCTCATAGATCTCACGGCAGTGGTCGGAAACCTCTTTATAATAAAAGGTTCTTGTCATATCGGAACAGTAGCCGTCCTTGATACAGCCTACATCGAAAAGGACACAGTCGCCGGGACGGACCGGCGTATCATCCGGCTCGTGATGGGGATCCGCCGCATTGGCTCCGAAGGAGACGATCGGCGGGAAGGAATAGCCATCCGCGCCCAGATCCAGATAGATCTGCAGCATCTGGTCAGCCACCTGCTTCTCGGTAACGCCTTCGTGGATCAGGTCCTTGAAACGGGCCATGGCCTGATCATTGATCAGCGAGGCCAGACGCATCTTCGCCTGCTCCTCCGCGTCCTTGACGCCGCGGGTAAAGTCCACGGCCGTGGAGCTGTTGACAAAGCCGGAAGCCGCCTGCTTCTCCATAAGGGGCAGCAGGAATCTGGCCTTCAGCTCCTTGTCTACGCCCAGGGGCGACGCGTGATCGACATAAGCGGCGACGATATCCGTCACCGGGTCGGTATCATCATACCAGACCTCCTCAATCCCCACCTCGCCGGGCACATTGAAAAGCCGGTTCAGGAAGAAAACATGATGGCCGTCAGCCTTCAGCAGAAGGCCGTAAAAACGTTCAAAGGGCTGATTGTAAACCCCGGTCAGATAGTAAATAGACATGGGATCCACGATCAGCATCTGAGAAAGGCCTGCTTCCTTCAGCTTGTCCAGGATCCGCTCCACTCTGCTACTTTGCAGCATATGCCGCCTCCTTAATCTTTCAGTAAATAAACTTCCGCTGTCACAATACTCTGCTGCAGGGTACCGCTGTGCTCCGTCAGATAGATATCGATGTGATTGCCTCTGATGCCGCCGCCGGTATCCTGAGCCTTAAAGATATGTCCGTTGACGATGACCAGACTGCCGTAGGGGATCACACTGGGATCCACGGCGATGGTCTCGCCCTGAGATGCGATCACGCCTGTGGACGTCTGGCCGGTGGCCACGTCACAGCACTGGGCGCAGGGGCAGTAATAGGTCAGGGCGAAATTGCCCAGATACTTGCCGTAGCTCTCCTCGGGCGCATTGTCCTCGTGGACATCCGTGCTGGCCGGGATCACCATGGTCTTATCAATCAGGCTGCGGGCCGCGATCAGTTCAAAATCATCCTCGGCAAGCCTCTGAATGCCTTCGTCCGATGCATAGACCAGGCTGCCGTCGCCGACGGCCACGCCGGCGCTGATGCGGCTGAGAGTCTCATCCTCCTCCGTCTCCGGATCATCGGAACGAAGCTCTCTGGAAAAGACCACCAGGTCGCCGGCCGTCTGAAGGCTGCCCTTCTCTCCTGCCGAAGCGTAGGATTCCGGGTCGGCAGCATCGCCGTCAGGGGCACCGTCAAAGGCCGCGTACACAGCATTCACAAAGCTTTCCGGGCTGCCTGAAAAAGCGCTGCCGGACATGCCGACACAGTCCAGAGCCAGCCGGGCTGCCGCCTCTCCGGCCTTCATATGGGGCACGCCGCTGACCAGACTTCTGAAGCTGTCATAAAAGGCCGCGTTCTCCTCGGCAGGCACCTTTTCATCGGCCAGGGCAAAGCTGCCCGCGCCCTTTTCCTCCACCTGAGCCGCCGCTTCGGCCCCCATGGTCAGCTGCGCCTTTAAGGCGTAACCACGGACCGTGCCGGAGCAGACATACACCCAGTTTTCATCCGTCGTCTCCAGGACGCAGACCAGACCGCCGGCCTTCAGACTGCCGATCGTTCTCGGCTTTTCGGCGTCCTCCTGAGCCGGATCATAAGTGTTTTCCAGGATTGCCGTATCCTCGGCGGCCAGAGCGTATTCAGGCGCTGTGACGACCGGTCTTGTGGTCGTGCGGGTAAAGAGGAGGGCCTTATTCTCCCTGGGAGGCAGGACTTCCTCCGCCTGCCGGGCCACCGGTGTCAGCGCGGACCAGAGATGATCCGTTGACAATTCACCGTTCAGCGCACCGGGGGCCTCTTCAGCCACCGGCATGGTTCTGGTCAGCGCCTTAAGACGGACAAAACCGCGGACCGTGCCGGACTCCACGAAGAGCCAGCCGTCGCCGGCCAGGGCCAGCTTATAACAGACACCGCCCGCCGGCAGCCTGCCCACCGTCCTGGCGTCATCCTTTTTCTCTTCCAGAATGTCCAGGTCCTTTAAGGTGTAAAAAGGCTGCTTGGCTACAGTCCTCATAAAAACAGAGTTGACGTAGCGGCTCAGCTCGATATCCGACGGGGCACGCACGGGCACGCCCTCCACCGATGTGGACGCTTCCTCTTCCTCCGTCTCCTGCTCGCTTTCACTCTCTCCGGACTTGCCCGGAGAAGTCTCTGAGGTTTCCGGCTGCTTCGTCTCCGGGGCCTTTGTCTCCGGTGTCTTTGTCTCCGGCGCCTGGGTTTCCGGGGCCTGAGTTTCCGGCGCCTGGGTTTCCGGGGCCTGGGTCTCAGGGGCCTGGGTTTCCGGCGCCTGGGTTTCTGCCGCTTCCGAGGCTTCCTCCGCCTCGCCGCCCTCAGCTTCGGCCTCTGCCATCACAACAGTCTCATTTGCCTCATCAGCAAAAACCGTCAGGGGACAGGCAAGTGTCAGACACAGAGCCAGAAGCCAGGCTGTATATCTCTTTCCCATAGAATTCTCCTTTTTTTCTAGCCAAATAGGTCTATTTAGTATAGCACGCAGGGCTTAAAAAGGCAAGTTTAGCCGTAAATGTGGGGACACAGCCCATATTTCGCCATATTCAGACAGGCTTTGGCGCCTTTTCGGCAAAATATGACAGGTATTTTCCGGAATCTGACAGCCCCGGAAGCAAAAAGGCACCTTAAAAGCCCCGGAAAAAGGCTTTTAAAGTGCCGCTGTTTCATAAAAATCATCAGAACTGTTTTCTCAGTCTGGGATCCAGCAGGTCCCGCAGACCGTCGCCGATAAAGTTGGCGCCCACAGCCATGGTGAAAATGGCAAGGCCCGGGAAGCCGGCGACCCAGAACTTATTGAAGTAATCCACGCCGTCCGAGACCATCATGCCCCACTCCGGTGTCGGCGGAGCGGAACCCAGGCCAAGGAAGCTTAAGGTGGAGAACATCAGGATCTGATTGCCGATGTCCGTCGTCGCCATGATCAGGACCGAGCTGATACTGTTGGGAATGATCTCCCGCACCAGAATACGCATGCGGGACGCGCCCAGGCCCTCAGAGGCCGTGACGTACTCATTTTCCCTGACGGAAAGGACCACGCTTCGCATCAGACGGGCATAGGTGGGCCAGGCCACGATGATCAGGGCGAACATGGTATTGAACAGGTTGGAACCCATGACCGCATTGATGATCATTGCCAGGATCAGGGACGGGAAGGACAGGATCATCTCGGAAAAACGCATCATCACGTTATCCACCTGACCGCCCACATAGCCGGCGATCGCGCCATAAAAGGTGCCGATGGCACCGGCGATGACCACGGTCAGAAGACCGGCCAGCAGGGAATAACGGCCGCCGTAGATCACGCGGCTGAAGATATCTCTGCCGAAATTGTCCGTACCGAACAGGTGCGCTCCCGACGGGGCCTGGAGCCTGATGCCCAGGTCCTGGGCCACAGGATCATAGGGCGCCACGGCCGGAGCCAGGATCGCCATGATGATCCAGAAAAGGCAGATGATGACACCCGCCGTCAACAGGTAATTGGATTTAAACATCTTACGGATCGCTCTGCCCATCACTGACACCTCACTCTCGGATCGATGACACCGTAAAGGATATCGACCACTGTATTGATGACCATGTAGTTCAAAGCGATCAGAAGGGCCACCCCGATAATGGAGGGGAAGTCGTTGGACATGACCGATTCATAGGCAAACTGTCCGACTCCCGGCCAGTTGAAGATGGTTTCTACCAGAACCATGCCGCCCAGAAGATTGCCCAGACCCAGACCGATCACGGTGAGCACCGGGATCAGCGCGTTGCCCAGGGCATGATGCAGGATCAGAGAGACCCTGGACAGGCCCTTGGCCCTGGCGGTACGAATATAATCGGTGGACATGACATCCAGCAGATTGGACCGGGTCGTCCTGGTGATGAGGCCCATGGTGAAGGCCGCCAGCACCGTCCCCGGCAGGATCAGATGCTTCAAAGCATCCAGCATCTTGGGGATATTCCCCTCCAGCAGGCTGTCGATCACGTAAAGGCCCGTCACATTGGCCGGGGCCGAAAAGGCGTTGGCCAGACGGCCGGGGCCGGGCATGATCTTCAGCTTATAGTAGAAGAAATACAGAACAAGCAATGCGAACCAGAAGCTGGGCAGGCTGACGCCTGTCACAGACAGGGCACGCACCACCTGGTCGATGATGCTGTTGCGCTTCACGGCAGAGATCACGCCGAACAGGATGCCGAAGACAGCCGCGATGATAATGGCAAATACAGCCAGCTCGATCGTGGCCGGATAGCATCGCATCAGCTCAGCCAGAACGGCATTGTTGGTCCTGATGGACGTTCCCAGATCCAGGTGCAGCAGATTTCCGATATACATGAAATACTGCACAATGATGGGCTTATCCAGGCCGTACTTGGCCCGGAAGGCCGCCACGATCTCCGGGTCGTTTAAGGCCCGCTGGCTCAGGTTGGCCACCGTAGGATCCCCGGGGATCATCTTGGTCAGAATAAAGACCAGGGTGGCCACACCCAGCAGCATGACGACCAGATAGATCAGTCGTTTACCTATAAATTTCAGTCTTTCCATTTATTTTACGTTGATCAGAGTCAGATCCAGTGCATAGGGATCGGAAACTGCCACGCCGTCGAGTCTGTTGTTATAGCCGATGTGGGCCGGAGCCTGAGCGATCATCAGGAAGGGACCGTTCTCATAGGTCTTGTCCTGGATCTCCTCAAGGACCGCAGTCCTGTCAGCGTCGTCAGTTGCTTCCATAGCCGCCTGGAAAAGGCCGGCCAGTTCCGGATCCATGTCAGCAGTCCAGCCTGCGCGCAGACCTACCACGCCGCCCGGCAGGAACTCAAGCTGTACGTTAGGATCGTTGTAATCAGTGCCCCAGTACATGACTGTGAAGCCCAGCTTACCGTCACGGTAGTCATCGCCGTAGCCTGCAGCCCATGCGGAGGAAACGATATTGCAGTTGATGCCGATCTGAGCCAGGTCGTCCTTGACCTTCTGAGCCAGATCTGTCAGAGCGATACCTTCCATATCCAGATCGGTAACGACCAGATCTACGTCAAAGCCGTTCTCATAGCCGGCCTGCTTCAGCAGATCCTTTGCCTCGTCCAGATTCTGGTAATCCGCGGCTCTCTCACCCTTGGCGCCCATGAAGCCGACCTGGATGATGGAGTAAGGTGTGACAGCGCCTTCGCCGCAGATGGTCTGAACACCGGTGTAGTCCATGGCCTTACGGATGGCCTGCTGGACCAGCGGATTGGAAACCGGACCGCCGATAGCCTCGTCCATGTTCATCATCAGGAAGCCCACGGTCTTGGTCGGTGCATTGACCAGAGTGATGTTCTCATTGCCGGCCAGCTCAGCCATGGTGTCGTCTGTCATGTTCATGGCGACATCGATATCACCCTGGGACAGGGTCATCATCTGTGTATTGGAATCCGGCTGGATCTTAACGATGAACTTGTCAACATTGGTCGCCTGGCCCCAGTAGTTGGCGTTCTTCTCGAGAACGATCTCCTGGTCCGGGATATAGCTGGTCATGACATACATGCCGGAGCCTGCGCTGGTGGTGTTCAGATAATCCTGAGCAGTGTCAGCTGTGGCTGCGTCCTCGGCATCTGTACCGCCCTGAGCCTTGACAACCTCGCTGTCCAGAACGGACATGGAGCTGTAGGTCAGCTTGGACAGGATGGCGGAATCCACCTGATTCATATGGAAGATGACGGTCTTGTCATCGGGGGTCTCGATGCTTTCGATGGTCGAAGCGATGAAGGACGGGTTGCCCTGCAGGTTCTTACATCTGTTGATGGAGAAGGCCACATCGGCACTGGTCATGGGATTGCCGCTGGCAAAGACGATGCCGTCCTTGAGGGTCATGGTCAGTGTCAGACCGTCCTCGGAAAACTCATAAGTATCTACCAGATTGGGCTCTGCAGCGCCGTCATTGGAGTAGAACTTAAAGAGGGTCTCATAACAGGCATTGACGATCATGGGCGGGTATTTCTCGTAAACATAACCCGGATCCAGAGTTGAGAAACCGGAACCCATAGCCACAACAACGGTATTGCCGCCCTCAGCAGATTCGCCGGCAGCTTCTGTCTCAGCGGCTGCCTTGGTCTCAGCGGCTGAAGATGACGCGGGAGCACTTGAACCGCCGCCGCAGGCAGCGATGCCAAGCACCATGGTGAGGCCCAGTGCAAGAGCCATCATTTTTCTTTTCATAATTGATTTCCTCCTGATGCTGATTGTTTCTTTTCTTTATCATGAGACGCCGGTCATATCCCGGCGTGATCACCGATGTTACTGCTGGTCGTAAAGATGGCAGGCCACGAAATGACCCTCGCCGATCTCACGCAGCGCCGGCACCTCCCGGCTGCAGCGCTCACAGGCCCTGGGGCAGCGGGTATGGAAGTGGCAGCCCGATGGGGGATTCGAGGGACTCGGCACCTCGCCCTCCAGATGGATCCGCTCGGTCTGAGCCTCCTCATCTACCTGAGGAATGGCCGAGAGCAGGGCCTGGGTATAGGGATGATACCGCTTCTCGTAAAGCTGATCATAGCTTGCGATCTCCACCATCCGGCCCAGATACATAACCCCTACCCGGTCGCTGACCTGGTAGACCACGTTCAGGTTGTGGGAGATGAAAAAGTAGGTCAGTCCCAGCTTCTGCTTCAGCTCCTGAAGCAGGTTCAGGACCTGAGCCTGAACGGAAACGTCCAGCGCAGAGACCGCCTCATCACAGATGATGAGCCTGGGCTCCAGGGCCAGGGCCCTGGCAATGCCGATCCTCTGCTTCTGACCGCCGGACAGCTCATGGGGATAGCGGCTCAGATGGTAGGTATCCAGACCTACCAGATGCAGAAGCTCCTCAATCCGCCGGTCCACATCGATCTGCCCCTTCAGGCCGTGGATCTCAAAGGGCTCCATCAGGATCTTCTTCACGGTCCGTCTGGGATTCAGACAGGCGGAAGGATCCTGGAAGATGATCTGGGCTTCCTTGCGCATGGCCTTCAGGTCCGCCCCCTTTAAAGGCGCGATATCCCGGCCCTCCAGATAAACATGGCCGTCCGTCACATCCAGCAGGCGGATCAGGGCCCGGCCCAGCGTACTCTTGCCGCAGCCGCTCTCTCCGACGACGCCGAAGGTTTCACCCTTCATGATATCGAAGGAAACATCATCCACCGCCCGGACGATGCCGGACCTTTTATTTCTTAATTTAAAATAGACTTTGACATGGTCGGCTTTAACGAGCACCTTGTCTTCATTCGCCATCTGCCTGACCCTCCTTTTCGCCCGCGTACCTGAAGCAGCGGACCTGTCTGTCCTCGCTGAGGGAAACCATGGGCGGTTCCTGCACTTTGCAGCGTTCCTCGGCGTAGGGACATCTCGGCCAGAAGCTGCAGCCGCTGATCTTCTCCGTCGGATTGGGCACCGCGCCATCAATGGTCTCAAGGGGCGGCCGGTCTTTGGTGATCCTCGGGATCGCGGAAAGCAGGCCCATGGCGTAGGGATGTTTCGGATCCCTGAAAAGGGCCCGTACCGGCGCCTTCTCCACGATATGTCCTGTATACATGATAATGACGTTGTCGCAAAGCTCGCTGACCACACCCAGGTCATGGGTGATAAAAAGGACCGATGTGTCCATCTGCCGGTTCATGTCCCGGATCAGATCCAGGATCTGGGCCTGAATGGTCACATCCAGGGCCGTTGTCGGCTCATCCGCGATCAGAATCTGCGGCTGACAGGCCAGAGCCATGGCGATCATGACACGCTGGCGCATACCGCCCGACATCTGATGCGGATACTCATAGGCCCGGGCCTCGGGATTGGCGATGCCCACGGCCGCCATCATCCGGATGGCCTCAGCCATGGCCTCCTTTTTATTCATACCCCGGTGGAGCCTTAAGGCCTCGGCGATCTGACTGCCGCACCTGATGATGGGATTCAGGCTGGTCATGGGTTCCTGGAAGATCATGGAGATTTCATTGCCCCGGATCTTTTCCATTTCCTTTTCACTGACCTTCACCAGGTCCCGGCCCTTGTAAAGGATCTCCCCCTGGGTGATCTTACCCGGCGGATTGGGGATCAGCTGCATGATGCCCAGCGAGCTGACGCTTTTGCCGCTGCCGCTCTCGCCGACGATCCCCAGTTTCTCACCCTTGTGCAGCTCATAGCTCAGATGATCAATGGCCTGAACGGTTCCTTCCACAGTATTAAATTGTACGCAGAGATCCCTGATCTCCAGAATCGTTTCAGACTGATTCATATCATCCCCGGCTTTCCATTAAAAAAGCCGTGAAAAAGCGCCCGCGCTCTTCCACGGCAAAGTGCTAATTATCTAACAGTTTAACGCAAAATTATTTGTCTCTTAGAATAACACACTTCACGATGCAAATCAACTGTTTTCACAAACTCCTTCAGGTCAGATTCTGTATCCAGACCCCTCTTCTGACTAACTGATGACCAATGACGGCCTTGATCCCCTCCGTCAGCTGGGTCAGAAAAAGGATGGGCACGCTCCCTAAAGATGTAAACCGGGTCAAAGCATAGGCGGTGGGCACCATGACTGCCCAGACAAAACAGGAGTCCAGAAGGAAGGTGATCACTGTCCTGCCGCCGGACCGCACGATAAAATAGGCGGAATTATTGTAAGCATACAGAGGCATCAGGCAGGAGGAGACCAGAATGAAGCGGGAAGCCAGGGCCCGCACCTCCGCTTCTGTCCTGTAGATTATCGGAAAAACCGGTGCTGCCAGAGCCATCACCGCCCCGATGGCGACACAGGCCGCCACGGCCGTGAAGGTCAGCTTCGCCGCGTCCTCCCGGACCGTCGCCTTCCCTGCCCCCAGCTCCTGGCCGATGATAATGGCAATGGCTGAACCCATGGAAATAAAGCCCACGTTGAAGACATTGGACAGGGTGGAGGAGATATTGTAGGCCGCAATGACCGTCAGTCCCCGGAAGGCGTACTGCTGAAGCAGGGCGGCCTGGGCCGAGGCCCACAGGGTCTCATTGACCAGCAGGGGCATGCCCTTGATCAGCATCTGCCCCGCCAGACGGCCGGGGATATAAAAGCCCTTAAAGGCGCCGCTGATAAAGGGATGGCGCTTTTTGTGGGTATGGGTATAAATGACGATAATGGCCAGCTCCACATAACGGCTGAGGACCGTGGCCGCCGCCGCGCCCACCGCGCCCAGGGCCGGGGCCCCGAATTTACCGAAGATCAGGATATAGTTGAAGACCAGGTTGACCAGGACCGCCGCGATGCCTGCCTTCATGGGCAGTAAGGTATCGTTGGATTCCCTTAAGGTGCCCGAGTAGGCCTGCATGACGGCAAAGGCCGGAAGCCCTGCCATGATCACCTTCAGATAAGCGTTGGCACTGTCCAGGATGGCCTCCGCCTGGGCAGATTCGGCATCTGCCTCCAGATACATGCGGATCAGACTGTCGCCGTAAAAACGGAAAAGCAGCAGGCTGATCACGGAGACCAGGGCCACCAGGATCAGCTTGAAACGGAAGGTATAACGCACACCCTCATGATTTCTCTGCCCGTAAAACTGGGCGGTATAGATCCCTGCCCCGGACACGGCCCCGAAAATACACAGGTTAAAGACAAAAACCAACTGGTTGACGATGGACACACCCGACATCTGGGCGGTCCCGATCTGCCCCACCATGATATTGTCCAGCATACTGACAAAATTGGTGATGGCATTCTGTATGATAATAGGCACCACGATCATCAGCAGATGCCGGTAAAAATCCCGGGTGCCGATCAGTTTCTTCCATGACATAGACAGATTATTCCTCTCCTCTTTAAGTCGCAAGGAAAAGTATACTATTCCGGGCATACTTTTGCAATCTGTTTTACAGGGAATGAACTTATAATATATGTCGCTTACGCATCATTGTTAAATAATAATGTGTTATAAACTTCTACAAGGTCATTTTGTCTGATATAATATATTAAAACAAACCCGGAACAAACATATTCATATGAAAAGGAGGATTGTATATGTTAAAAAGAGTAACCGGTTTCCTTGCTGCCCTGGTCCCGGCCCTGCTGCTGGGTCTGGCCGCAGCCCCGACCCCGGCCGCTGCTGAAACCAGCGGAGACTGGGTTTACAGCTACATCTATAATGATGACGGCCTGATCATCGGATCATCTGTCGACAGTTATACCGGAAGTGATGCCGATGTCACCATTCCGGCCAGCCTTGGCGGTTATTCCGTGACCACCATCGGCGGGCTGGGCGACAAAGACAATATTGTCAGTGTGACGATCCCGGGCACAGTCACAGAGATCAGGTATGGGGCCTTCAACTACTGCTCTGCGCTGAAAACAGTGACCCTGACTGAAGGGATCAGAAGCATCAGCCAGGATGCCTTCTTTGACTGCGCGGCACTGGAGAATGTCTATCTGCCGGACACGCTGACTTTCATCGATTCCGGCGCATTTAGCAGCTGTAAAGCCCTGAAAGCCATCAGCATTCCTTCCGGTGTCACAAACATCGGCAACTGGGCTTTCTACGGCTGTTCGGCCCTGACTTCCATTGTTATTCCTGACAGTGTGACCTATCTGGGCGAAGCCGCTTTCCAGGACTGCCTGAGCCTGACAGAGGTTACGCTGCCTTCAGATCTTGCCGGTCTTGAAAGCTGGACCTTCTGTAACTGTCCGGCCCTCAGACAGATCAGCCTGCCCGCCTCCCTGACCGCCATTGGCCAGCACTGCTTCAGCGAATGCAGCCATCTGACCGCCATTGAGATTCCTGCGGGCGTTACCCATCTTTCAGAATATGCCTTTGAGAACTGTTCTCTTCTGACCGATGTGACCCTTCATGACGGTCTCGTGTCCATAGGAGACGGGGTCTTTAAGAGCTGCCCGGCCCTGACTGATATTGTCATTCCTGACACAGTGGAAAGCCTTGGAGATTCTGTCTTTGAGGGCTGTCAGGGACTTACTTCCGCCCACTTAGGTGATCAGCTGAGCCTCATGGGCGTCTACGCCTTCGCTGACTGCCCGGCCCTGACAGACATCACCCTGCCTGAGACGCTGACCGTCATTCCCGGTCATGCCTTCAGCGAGTGCACAGGTCTGAAAAGCATTACCCTTCCCGGGGCCACGACGGACATCGGCGACTCTGCTTTTTACGACTGCCTGCGCCTGACAGCAATCACCCTGCCGGACAGTGTGACCGGTATCGGCAGCGAGGCTTTTTGCAAGTGTGCCGCTCTCAGCACCGTAAACCTGCCGGAGAATCTGAATTACGCAGGAAGTTACGTCTTCGGAGAAACTGCCTTTTACAATCAGAAATCAAACTGGACAGAGGGGCTCCTGCTTAAAGACGGATACGTCTTTGACGCCGTTTATCCCGAAGATTTCGCAGTCATCCCCGCGAATGTCCGCCTGATCGCCGGATGCTGCTTCGATACGCCCCTTGCCGAGATCTATTATGCCGGCACCCCGGAGCAGTGGGATGCCGTCATCATCTGCGATGACAACAGCGGCCTCTCCGACGCGACCGTCTATTATGGCGCCGCAGCGCCGGTCTGTATCACTGCCCATCCGGAAGATGTCACCATCACCAGCGGAAAAACCGCCGTCTTTACAGTGACCGCAAGCAAAACAGACTGCAGCTTCCAGTGGCAGTACATGACCCCGAACGGCAGCAAATGGAATAATGCCACGGCCACCGGCAGCAAGACAGCCAGCCTGAAGGTTCCGGCTACAGCAAGCCGCAATGAGTACAGCTACAGATGTATGGTCACCGATGTGAACGGCCGCAAGGTCTACAGCGAGGAGGCCCTTCTCCGTGTCAGGGAACCCGTGTCCATCACCGACCAGCCTGCCGATGCCGTCGCCGCTGTCGGAAATGAAGCTTCCTTCTGTATTGCAGCCGAGGGAGATATCGCCTCCTTCCAGTGGCAGTATAAGACCCCCGCAGGCACCAAGTGGCAAAAAGCCACAGCCTTCGGCAACGACTCGGCCCGGATGGATGTCCCTGCCACCAAAGGAAAAAATGGCTACAGCTACAGATGCGTCGTCACAGGCGAAGGCGGTGATACGGTAACATCCGATATCGTCGTCCTGACCGTCGTCACACCCGCAGTGATCACTGTACAGCCCACGGCAGTGACGGCTTATACCGGCAGCAATGCCGTCTTCACCGTTACCGCTTCCGGCGATATCAAATCTTACCAGTGGCAGTATGATGCCGGATACGGCTGGAAAAACGCCACGGCTGCCGGCAATAAGACGAATACCCTGACTGTCCCTGCCACCGGCGGCAGAAACGGCTACGCCTACAGATGTGTCATCACCGATGCTCTGAACAACGAAATCATCTCCGACGAGGTCCAGCTGATCGTCAAAGTCAGACTGGCCATCACCGGCCAGCCCGCAAACGTGACCCTCGCTGCCGGCGGCACAGCCACCTTCAAGGTCGCCGCCGCAGGAGAAATCGCCAGCTTCCAGTGGCAGTACAGAGTCTCCGCTACAGGTACCTGGAAGGCCGCCACCGCCGCAGGCAATAAGACCCGGACCTTAAAGGTTCCGGCCACCGCAAACAGAAACGGCTACCAGTACAGATGTGTTGTCAAAGATACGGACGGCAATATTGTCCGAAGCAAGGCTGCGACCCTGACAGTCACCGCCCCCGCTTCCGCCATCACCGGCCAGCCCGCAAATGTGACCGCCGCTGCCGGCGACACCGCCGTCTTCCAGGTAAAGATCACCGGCACCGTCGCCTCTTACCAGTGGCAGTACAAGACAGCCTCCGGCAGCACCTGGGCCAACGCCACCGCCGCAGGCAACAAAACCAATACCTTAAGTGTGCCCGTCACAAACAACAGAAACGGTTACAGCTACCGCTGCAAAGTCAGCTTCTCAGACGGCAAGGTTCTGACCAGTAATGCCGCATCACTGACCGTGACACAGTAGAGGGGAGATTGATGTTATGTTAAAAAAGCTTTCCGGATTCCTGACCACCCTGGTCCTGACCCTGCTGCTGGTCCTGACCCTGGCCCCTTCCCCGGCCGCCGCTTACACCAGCGGAGACTGGACCTATCTTTATATCTATAACGATAACCATGACATCGTCGCCATCCGGCTGAATGGCTACTCCGGCTCGGATACGACCCTGACGATCCCGGCCACTATAGAGGGCTACCCTGTCACCATCATAGGCACTTTCGGCAAAAACAGTACCGTCACGGATGTGACGATCCCTGAATCCGTCGCCACCATCGACAGCTCGGCCTTCAGCAGCTGGACAGCCCTGCAGAATGTCAACATTCTCGGCAGTGTCGGCTCCATCGGCCACGCGGCCTTCGATGGCTGCGCTGCCCTGAGATCGATCAACCTGCCCTCCGGCCTTTCAGTCATCAGCGATTATGCCTTTTACGGCTGCGCCGCCCTGCAGGATATCAGCATCCCCTCCGGCGTCACCTTCATTGGCAACCGGGCTTTCATGGGCTGCACCGCGCTGTCTGAGATCGATCTGCCGGATACCGTATCCACCATTGGGCCATACGCCTTCAACAGATGTACCCGTCTTGAATCGGTTTCGCTGCCTGCCAGCCTCACAACTTTGGAGGAAGGTACCTTCAATAACTGCGAAGCCCTCAGCGACATCAGCCTGCCGGCCGGACTGCTGACCATTGGCAGTTCCTGCTTCTATGGCTGTTCCCAGCTGCCTGCCATTGATATCCCCTCCGGTGTCAGAGAAATCTCCACCGATGCCTTCCGGGCCTGCAGCCGCCTGCAGACAGTGACGCTGCACGAAGGCCTTGTGACCATCGGCAATTATGCTTTTTATAACTGCATCAACCTGACAGGCATCAGCCTGCCGGATACCGTGGAGATCCTGGGCAGCTTCGCTTTTTACGGCTGCAGTCAGCTGGCAGACGTGGCTTTAAGTCAGAACCTGGACAGCATGGGCGAACGCGCCTTCTATGACTGTGCCGCTCTGAAATCCATCGCTTTGCCGGACACACTGACCGCCATCCCTGCTTATGCATTCTACGGCTGCAGTGCTCTGAAAACTGCCAGTCTCGGCGCCGGCACCGTCTCCATTGACACCTGTGCCTTTTCTGGATGTACAGCTCTGCAGGCCATCACCATTCCTGACACTGTGACCTCAATAGGCGCACAGGCCTTCAATAAGTGCAGCAATCTGACAAAGGCAGTGATCGGAAACGGTCTTGTCACCATACCGTCTTCTGCTTTCGGCGGATGCCAGCGGCTGAGCGACCTGACCATCGGCAGCGGTGTAAAGACTATTGAAAGCTACGCCTTTTCCGAATGTAAGCAGCTGACCGCCGTCAGCCTGCCCCAGGGCCTGACCAGCATCAAAAGCAGCGCCTTTAATAACTGCAATATGCTGACAGAGATCGTTCTGCCGGAGGGTCTCGAAAGCATTTATGCCTGTGCCTTCAACGGATGTACTGTCCTGAGTCAGGTCACCATTCCTTCCAGCCTGAAATATGCGGAAGCCAATATCTTCGCCGGAACAGCTTATTACTCCGCCGCTGACAACTGGACAGGCAACCTTCTGATCAACGGCAGCTCCCTTATCGCTGCCAAAAACATCAATATGAATTACGCCGTCATCCCCGCAAATATCCGCGTGATCGCCGGCAGCTGTTTCAATAACGTGATCAAAGCCATTTACTACGAAGGCACCCAGGCGCAGTGGGAAGAGATTGCTGTCGGGCCGGCCAATTCCAACCTGGCAAACATGACCATGTATTACGAGACCGACGGTCCCGTCCTGTTTGAGACCCAGCCTGCAGACCTCCTGCTCCTTAAAGGAAAAACAGCCGCCTTCACGGTCGCCGTCAACAAAGAAAATGTCAGCTATCAGTGGCAGTACCAGACCCCCGGCAGTACGGAGTGGGCCAATGCCACAGCCACCGGCAACAAGACCGCCACCTTAAAGGTTCCGGCCACCCTCAGCCGCAGCGGCTACAGCTACAGATGCGCTGTCACAGATGCCCCCGGCTATACCTTCTTCAGCGGCACCGCGATCCTCACAGTCAAGAGCCCCGTGGCCATCACATCTTCACCCGCCTCTGTCACGGCAGTCACAGGCAGCACCGTTGTCTTTGATGTCGAGGCCACCGGTGATATCAAGACCTGGCAGTGGCAGTACAAGACAGCTTCCGGCACCACCTGGACCAATGCCGGCGGCAGTGCCGCCAAAACAGCCAGCTACAGCGTCAACGCCTCCAAGACCTATAATGGTTACAGCTACAGATGTGTCATCACCGGCGAAGCAGGCGACAGCGTCACCTCCGGCATCGCCGTACTGACCGTCAAGACCCCGGCTGTCATCAATACGCAGCCGAAATCGGTCACCGCCTACACCAATACCACCGCTAAATTCTGGATCAACGCCAGCGGCGACATAGAATCCTACCAGTGGCAGTACAAAACCCCGTCCGGCAGTTCCTGGCTGAACGCCACAGCCGAAGGCAACAAGACCGCCACCTTAATGGTCCCGGTCACCAAAGGCCGCAACGGCTACAGGTACAGATGCGTCGTCACCGATACCCTGAGCAATAAGGTCATCACAGACGTTGTCACACTGACAGCCAAGGTCAAACTGGCCATCACCAGCCAGCCCGTCAGCGTTTCCATGAATGCCGGCGGCTACGCCTACTTTAAGGTCAGCGCGGTCGGCGAATCTGTCAAATACCAGTGGCAGTACCGTACGCCCAGCAATTCCACCTGGTTAAACGCTACCGCCACAGGCAACAAGACTGCCAGCTTAAAGGTTCCGGCCACCGCAAACAGAAACGGCTACTCCTACCGCTGCGTCCTTACAGACATTGACGGCAACACCATGAACAGCGTCAGCGTCAGACTGACTGTGAACACGCCCGCACCGGCCATCACGACCCAGCCGGCAAATGTGACCGCCGCGGCCGGCGATACCGCCGTCTTCCAGGTAAAGACCACCGGCACCGTCGCCTCTTACCAGTGGCAGTACAAGACAGCCTCCGGCAGCACCTGGGCCAACGCCACAGCAACCGGCAACAAGACCGCCACCTTGAAGGTTCCGGTCACCGCCGCCAGAAACGGCAACAGCTACCGCTGCAGGATCACCTTCTCCACCGGCAAGGTCCTGACCAGCAATGCGGCTAAGCTGACCGTGACAAAGTAAGAAAGAAACAACCTGACAAAGCACAGAGGGGCTGCCCCAAAAGGTGGTTCAAATTAGGGATTTCTGAAACAAGTTAATTTGAGCCAGCATTCTTCGGGCGGGAACAATAGAAAATGGCGTCACAAGAGTAGAAATACTCATGTGACGCCATTTCTTTGAAATATACGCCTAAGGCGCTAACATCTATAAAAAGAAATCGGGAACATCGACAACCGAAGTTGTATGTCCCCTTTAAGAACGAAGTTCTTTCAATAGTAGTGATATTCTATCACCTGCCAGCTATGCTGTCAAGAACTTTCTTGACAAAGCTATAAGAACTGGTGATTATGTTATTGTTTCTAAACCAATCCTTGTTTTGAATCATGCGACCTTCAAAAAATTCTTCTAGTTCATCGTAACGTTTCTGTTTGGCAACAGGGCTAGATACAATTTCATCATATGCGTAAAGAAGGCACACAAAATCATAAATGCATTTATTACTGAGCTTTTTGTCTCTTGAGTTTTCACTAATCGAGGCCACAGTTTTTACCCTATCGACCACACTTTGATGGGCTTTATTATTACCTGGTGCAAGATTATTAATAAGGCAATTACTATGGGCACAGGCATTTCGTATGTCTCGTACTGAATTGAGCAGAATCCGGTCACCGATTTCCACCCCATATGTTTCGTTATAGAACTCGCAAAGATATGCAAAATCTCCGAAGGAAATCAGTTCAACGAAAACCCACGCAGGAAAATAAGGATAATATTTTTCAATTAAGTCCTTACAGTAGGCACTTGCTTTATGAGAGCGAATTGTTTTTAATATTCCGAAGGAGTGGTCATTCGCTATAAATTTTTGAATGATTTTATACCCGTCTTCTTCAGAATTATTCTCAATGTTGTTAAGAAGTTGAACTTTCATGAAGTGTTCGATGTCAAGGGCCATTTGAAAAGCCAAGTATCGAATCCGCATGTCAAGTTTTGATAATTCTTGAAGACATGAGAAATCCAATCCTATATACTGGTCTGCTTTTGGCCCCGTTGGATATTTCTTGTAGTTTGCTCTATATGAAGCCAACTTCATATAATAGTTATTATTTTCCAGAAAGCTTTGAGCATCTTCTTTTGAAATACGATTAAAAGTAATGCCCTTATTCTCCATATGAGTAACTAGCCCTTCGGCTGTTAATAAATCCTTCATTAAACTGGTTCACCTCGAATACTATTTGAAAGCATTATACTACAGATATGCTGTTTAGTAAATGAAAGCGTAC
The DNA here is from genome assembly GCA_902787905.1 of uncultured Lachnospiraceae bacterium. GTDB lineage: Bacteria > Bacillota > Clostridia > Lachnospirales > Lachnospiraceae > UBA2912. The sequence continues at coordinate 21,139 of CADAIF010000001.1, read as the reverse complement.
TGAGCATAATTAAAAGTAAATTGATGTAATGAAGCTACTAAGCACACTCCAGATGCCGGGGGCAAGCGCCTATCTCTTTGACATAAAGGTCAGAAGACCGTCGGCCTCTCCCGCATGCGAAAAGGCAAATTCAAAAGGTTAATTAATCCATCCGGGCACGAAACCCCATAGGAAACTGCGAATGTCACACTATTTCTACTCGATTTTGAATAGGCGCGAACAGACAAAACAGCCGAGAATACACAGAAAACCATGCAGTTTTACGCTCCCGGCTGCTCCTTGTATCCCCCTATGCAATTTCGCGGAAATTCATGCGAGAGGGGGCGGCGGTCTTCAGCGTCAGAGGTCACAGAGATTTGCCCCCGGCCCCCGGTATTACCCATCATGGTGTGGTGTTCGCTTTGTATTCTACAGACAAAATGAAGTCAGCCATTGCCATAGCAGCATTAACAAAAAGTCGCGCATGGTGTTCATCAATAGCGATTCTTGTCGCGCCAACACCATGGGCATCACTATCTTTGTTTCTCATTTCAGAGATCGAGGAAACGATTTTCTCCAAACCTGATAGCAAAGTATTGATACGCTTATCTGTATTAGCGTCACCATGCATATTGTACAAGTCCTTTACTTGCTTATATAAATCACCTATATTGCCGGAAGTTGATGGGGTATCGCCTTTTTTCTCTATCACATAGCAGAATACCTCTTCGAGCAGTGTGCGTGACTTATTGATGGCGCTGTCATAGTTTTTCTGGTCAACATCAGCCATTGCCCGTGTAGAAATACTTCTAATATATTCACGGTCAATGTTTTTGATTTTAGGTGCCTGGACTTCGACTTTGGCTCCGATTTTTCTAACGATAAAACGATCGCCTATAGTTACAAGTTCGTTACCACCAAAATACAATGTACCGTTTATTTTTCCAATGATTGTTTGGACAAAATGCGTATATGCAGCATCAATAGCACTCGCCTCATGTCCGGCAAACATGGTGGAAAACTGTTGTTTGCCAAAGAGATACGCTAACAGTTCCGAACCGCGATCTGCTTTTATACAGTGGTCAAACAGGTTTTCAAGATACTGCCACCGACTGAGGTTTACACCTCCCCATGTGTACGTCATTGGCAGCCCGAATAATGTGGATAGTCCACACAGGTCGGGGCCGCTCAAATACGGCATGGCGATTTTTGCCGTGGAACAGTCATCGATGAATTCGTAATCTTCAAATTTAGTGTCGCCGTCCAGTATTGCGTAAACACTTTTGTTCATCAATAACCGAAACGGACTCTTCACTTTCTGGTTCATGGATCGCGCCTCCTATATCATTTCTCAAACAAAGGCAATAGTTCATCTATCTTTTGAGCAATACGCTTTTGCTCTGCAAGTGGCGGAAGCGGAAAAATCATACCTAATACACTTTTCCTGTCTACTCCGGGTATAAGGCCCTGTCCCTTTCCTTTCAAATATGAGAAGTTCGCAGTTAAGTAATAGAGTATATATCTCATGTCGAGCAAATCTGTCTTTTTTATAGCCATGATTTGTCTTGCTATATGTGCTTCTTCTACATCGCACATTGCTACTTTTCCATACCCTGAGCCCTTGCAAACCAACAGAACATCACCATCGTTCGCAATGCAACGAGGTGTTTCAGTCCATCGATTTATTAACACTCCCTCTGGTAAGAGGTTACTCGCCCCTGTTATATATGGAGTGCCTCGCATTTCAGCATTATATTCCTCTGGTTTATAATCAGTTCCTGATACAAGTGTAATAATGGTTCCGAGGCGACACGACTTCCAATTCTCTGGAATCTCGATTGATATTTCATCCGCTGCAATCTCTGGCAGTGGCTTTTCCTTCTTGATCTTTCCTGCCTTGATGAGAGCCTGCTTCTCAGCCTGTATCTGCTGATATAATTCCTCCGCCGTTCCATCCTCCGGCAGTTGTTCCGTCAGCTTGCCCTGAATGGCCGCATCGATCAGCTTTGCTTTGAGCGCGGTCAGGTTATCGGCATACTGCGTCTGTAAAGAGTCGATAGTATCGAGGATAGAAAATGCCTGATTGATCTTATCAACGATGCGCTGTTGCTCGGCAAGTGGGGGAAGAGGCACCAACATTTTTGACAATGTTTTTGCATTACAATTCGGCTGAGCGGTTGCAGTGGTACCATCTTGAAGTTGTTTCCAATATAACTGGCTTTCCATGAAATACTTCATGTATTTAGCACTTATGCTCGAACTAAAGCTGGTGCGAATCAAGTATCCAGCAAACACAGCCTCTTCTTCAACTTTTTCAACTAAAAACGATTTTCCGACTGTCCCGCCTGTACGTGCAAACAGAATGTTATTCGGATAAAGACGATATTCGAAAATTCTGTCTTCGTCTATGTCGCAATAAGGAACATTTTTCCAGAGCACCTTATTATTCTGAATGTCGGTTATTCGCACCATTTTAATGCGCCCTTTATCCTGTGCTGGAGCGTTGTAACCATATTGAATTTGGAAAGAGACGTTTCCCCATCTTAACCATGCCCAATTTTTCGGAATTTCGAATGGGACATCATTCTCTGAAATCGCTGGTAAAGCCTTCTCTTTTTTTATCTTCCCGGCCTTGATAAGACCTTGTTTCTCAACTTGTACCTGCTGATATAGTCTCTCCGCCGTACCATCCTCCGGCAGCTGCTCCGTCAGTTGTCCCCGCATGGCGAGATCAAGGATTTTGTTTCTTATAGCCTGTGTATCAATCAAAACTCGATCCCTCCCAACAGTTCTTTCAACTGTGCGACCGCAGCACTGATTCCGTCTGCCTCATCCTGCATCTCATCAAGAATGTCAGCAACAGAGCGGTCATCCTCTTCGGTGAAATCCAGCCATTTAAAGTTTAGATCTTCACGGGCCTTTACATCCTCCTCAGAGAATCTACGCCACCTTCCATTGGGATTGGTATCTGTATCATAGGTTTCTTTGCGGTCTTCCATATGACCGGAGCAGTAGCAATCCACAAAATCTTGCAGGTGCTCTCTGGTCATGGGCTTTGTCGCCATCGTATGCTTGACGCCGGTACGGTAGTCGTACACCCAGATATCTTTGGTGGGCTCGCCCTTTTCAAAGAAGAGTACATTCGTCTTTACACCGTTGGCATAGAAGATACCGGTAGGCAGACGTAATATCGTATGCAGGTTATAATCTTTCAGCAGTTTCTCACGCACTTTTGCCGTGGTTCCACCGTCTGTGAGCACACTGTCCGGCAGAACAACGCCAACCCGACCTCCGGTCTTTACGATGGACATGATATGCTGTAGGAAATTGACCTGGTTATCTGATGTCTTGATGAACTCCGGGCGGTTCGCGGATACATCTACGCTGCCCTGCGGACGGGTGCCAAAGGGAGGATTTGTCATGACCACCTGATACAGCTTATCCGACGTATCAATCAGGGAATCCTGATAGATGATCGGGCTTTTGTTTACGCCGATGTCATGCAGATACAAATTCATGGAGGCAAGCGTAACAACGAGATCGGTGTTGTCCGCACCGAAGAGCGCGTTATTTTTCAAGAATCGCTGTTTCTCCACATCCCGGCTCTGCGTGCGCATGTGCTCATAGGCCGCGAGGAGAAACCCTGCTGTGCCGCAGCAGGGATCTGCGACCGTCTCGGTGATTTTCGGATCAACCACATCTACGATGGCGGAGATCAACGCTCTGGGCGTAAAGTACTGACCGGCTCCGCTTTTCTTATCTTGTCCGTTCTTCTCCAGTATCTTCTCATAGATCGCGCCTTTCAGGTCTCCCTCCATCATGTACCAGTTATCTTCGGAAACCATGTCAATGACTTTCTTGAGCATGACCGGGCGGTAGATCTTGTTCGTGGCCTTGGTAAAGATCGTGCCGATAAGACCCTCGCTCTCAGACAGTTCTTTCAGTATTTCCTCATATTTATCGACAAGGTCAGTGCCGCTTAAGACACTGAGGTCTTTCCATTTGCAGCCTTCCGGCAGATAGCTGGGAAGGCCCATGGTCTCCTTCTCATCGTCCATCTTTAAAAAGAGGATGTACGTCAACTGCGTGATGTAATCTGTAAAACCGACGCCTGCCGCCGAGAGGACATTTGCGATATTCCATACCTTCGACAGAAGGGCTGATTCTGTTTTCTGTGTGTTTGCCATGATTGATACTCCTTCTTATGCTGCTCTCAGCAGAATTCTGGACATCGCCATCATCTCTTCCGCAAGGACGGGAGCGGTGAAGCTGATCACACCTCTGCGCCAGAGATCGGTGTCGATCTCGTTCAGATCCATTACGTTGATTGCTCCGTCGTTGATGACGAATTCGGCAATCTGCCGCATGATTTCCTTCTGATCATCTGTGAGGATACGCTGCGCCTGTCCGCAGTAAAGGCTGAACCGCTGAGCGTATCCTTTGATGAGACTGGTGAGTTTCTGATTCTTGCCGTAAGCAAAACGCACGATCTGGATCAGGTTCGTCAGTGCGTTAACATTCGTTTTGACGTCCAGATCCTCCACATCCCCGGTTTCATCCAGAATCTTATAGTTTTTCCAGATCTGATAGACCCCGTACTGGCGGCTTTCGGACAGGAGCCTGTCACGAAGATCGGCAAGCATGCTGTGCGTAATAACCGTATCCTCGGAATTATAGATGATGCGCAGTGCCTCGATGCTGTCCTTGTTGTCCTCCAGATACTTCTCAAAGTTCTCAATGTACGATTTTGCTGTTTCCTTGGAGAAACCGGCATAGATCAGTTCATCTGGATCGTCCTCCGTCGTCACGACATAACCGCGCTGCATCTCAAGCAGCTTCTTCCGGGCGGGGATGTTGCTGATCAGCTTGTAAATCAAAGCCATACGCCTGGTATTATCGTGGGAAGGATCGATGTACTGGCACTCAATCAGGAGCCCTTCGTCTGTCGCAGTCTGGATGTTTCCAGCTATCGTCCTCGGGGCAAAGCCATACGATGTTATAAAGAAATCAAGATGCCTGCCGAACAGGGCATTGTTTTCATATCTTCGGTTTATGGTAGCGCAGTAATCACGGAGCAGCCACAGGTTATCATCGCTCAGTTCATTATGAGCGAGGTGCTCCAACAGTTTATCCAACGGGAGAACCCTGTTGCCGGGGCCGGGGCTGACAACCGGATGCGGGATAACCTTTTCATGCTCTGTTACGCCAACAGCATCGACAATGTAATAACATTCTTTTGTATTGGCGTTTGGTGTCACTTCGCGCAGGCGGTCGTCTTCGATCACGCGGCACCCGCGTCCCTTCATCTGCGTGTAAAGAACATCGGAATGAACGTCCTTCATAAAAAGAACTACTTCCAGTGGTTTTACATCGGTTCCTGTCGCCACGAGCGTCACGGTAACAGCAATACGGAAATCCTTTTCTGTCCGCAGGTCACGGATGAGGCCGTTGGAATCTTCCGCTGTATAGGTGATTTTCTGAACAAAATGATTCGGGGCAACACCATCCTCAAACTCTTCTCCAAATACCTGCTTTGCAACATCGACAATCTGTGTGGCATGGTAGTCATCCTTAGCGAAGATGAGTGTTTTCGGTATAGACTCCCATCGCTTCTCCCGGTCAGGATAGAGCTCTTCATATATGGATTTCTTATAGGCTTCCAAAACCTCCCGAATCTGATCGGGATTGACAACAGAGCGGTCAAGAGCCTGCGGATCATAATCAACTCTTTCCGGCGCTTTATATGTTGTCTCTACGCCGGTTCTTCGGGATGTTTCCTTAACCTTTGTTCCTGATTTTATTGCTCCGCCGTGTTCCGTGACCTTCGTCTTGATCCGGTATACTCGGTGAGGAACGTTGACCCCGTCCACAACAGAATCATCGTAAGTATAGTTTTCTACGATATTGTTATTGAAAAATGCATAAGCCTCCGGCGTTGGTGTGGCAGTAAGGCCGAGCACATGTGCATCAGAGAAAAAATCCAGAACCGCACGCCATTTCCCGTAGATGGAGCGGTGACATTCATCCACAATGATAAGCTGAAAATAATCGGGCGGGAGTTTCAGATTATCACCAAGCTGTATGACTTTGGTATCTTCCTTTTCTTCATCCGCAGTATTCTTCTCATCCTCTGCGTCCTCGTCATCGTCACTGGGGAGCGTTGTCCCGGTCAGAACGGCAAAGAGCTTCTGAATTGTGGAAATCACGATATCCGCTTTTATATCATTTTCTTTTTTCAGCCGCTTGATCTCGTAAAGAGAACTCATTTCCTGCTGGCCCTCTGTGCGGTCGAAAGTGCTGAATTCACTTTCCGTCTGCCGCGCCAGATTATTTCGGTCAACGAGGAAAAGAATTTTACGGGCTGGTGTATAATTCAGGAGCCTGTAGCTGGCAAGGCATGCAAGGTATGTTTTGCCGGAACCGGTCGCCAGCACCGCAAGACTCTTTTTTGTACCGGCCTTGATGGATTTCTCAAACTTGGTTTCCGCTCGGTACTGGCAATCACGCAACCCGCGTTTGTCCAACCGGGGAAGAGCACCATATTCAGAAACCTGGCCGATCAGCTGCAGCATCTTTTTCGGAGAATGCATTTCGGACAGTTCAACATAGTCGCTGTCCGGATGCAGCATATTTTTAAAGTAGATCTTCCTGCCATTTGCAAGGTACACCAGAGGGATCTGGTTCGGATACCATACGCCATACCAACTCTGAGGGTTGCAGGCATAATCCTCTGCCTGTCCTTGTACATCCTCGCCCAGCGGGTTTTCTTCACGCTTCGCCTCAACAACAGCAATGGCTTTATCATCAACAAAGAGCAGATAGTCGCTTTCCGTATTGCCCTGCATAAGCGCTTCTTTTACGGCAGATGCGCTTTGCGGGACATATTCATCTCTTGACACGACATCCCAACCAGCGCTGGTCAACTGTTTATCTATTTTTACTCTGGCCTTTTCCTCTGGCAGCATAGCAGACACTTCCTTTCGACGCTTTTTGACCGATATTTATCCCACTACAGGCTTTGAACGTACAGAAACGGATATGCTCATGCTGTTGTTGAGCGTTCCCTGTTCCTGCGCCCGGTTGAATTCCTTCCTGAGAACGGCATCGACGGCATCCTTGCCGTAATCATCAAGCAGGGTATATTTTCTAAGCATGTCCTCGTATTGCTCCTCAACCTGCCAGTCGCCAAGCTGCTGGACTTCTTCATTTATTAGGGTAAAACTTCTGTCATCATCGGAAGCGCCGAGAATGTAATCCATGCTCCGGTCGAAAAACGTACACAGTTTATCGAACATCTCAAACTGCGGCTTACGCTTGCCAGTTTCCCACATGGCGACCGTACCGCCAGAAACGCCCAGTTCCTTTGCCAGCATAATCTGTGACAGCCCTTTTTCTTTTCTGAGCTGTTTCAATCTTTCCGGGAAGCCCATTCTAACGCTCCTTTCACAACACATATCAATACATCATCCATTATAACGATAACAGTGCTGAAATACAAGATATTCGAGGTGCTGTTCATAAAGAAGTTACATGTATTTTTAACATATTCTAACATATTGTGAGATTTAGCATTGACAACGCTCACTTAAAGTGATGCAATATACTCGCAAGGACACTTGTGTCCTTTGCCAGCCCTTTCGGGAATCAGAGTCAATCAAAGCCAAATAATGAAAACTACGCCAATCACCGGCAATCTGAGTCAATCAGAGAGCCGGTGATTTTTTGTTGCCCTTACGGGCGAATTTACAGAAAGGATGGACTGGATATGGATAAAGAAACTATGAGCGTTCAGGAACTCTCCACACGGATGGGCATCAGCCTGCCGAAGGCATATGCGCTGACGAAGGAACCGGATTTCCCTGTCATCCGCATCGGAACAAGAATTCTGATCCCGGTAGACGCATTCAAAGAATGGCTCGTTATCCACTCGCAGAAGGAGCGGCTGTAATGGAAATGAATATCGAGGGCTTTATCAATGCCCTCTATGAAAAAACGAACAGCGGCGCTTTAGGCGTTTCCTATATAAAGCCCGGCAATGCACCCGTCACTAAGTGGTTTACCAGTGATCAGCTTGACGATATGGTGGCCTTTATCAGGAAATGCGGAAAACAGTACAACACCTACATCAATATCAATCTCCGGCAAAACGCGCTTGATACCTGCCATCGTGGTGAGAGCCTCTTCCGCAGGATCGGAACGGTCATCACCCTCGGTATTGGCGATCATAAGATCCTCGCAAAGGATTGCGACGATCTGGCCGACTGGTACGCGGAAGGCGAGGCCATTCCCATTTATGACGGCATCCGGGATTTCACCGTGAGCTGGATTGGCAGTCACAAGCTGGCCAGCTTTGTGAAATTCGATGAAGAGTTCGTTTATGATGCGGTCTTCAACTTCCGGGATTATCTGCTGCGCCGCTTTGCCCGTGTGATGGGAAGGTCTGAAGAATGCGCCTTCATCACCGGAAATACCATGAAAGAGCCGAGCGGACTCCTGAATACAGAAGCCGGTGCGGAAGTCGATGTCAGTACAGCCTCGCTTTCCTATGACGATGTTGTCGCTTTGTTCTTCTCACTGGAGCCGGAATACCGTGAGCGCGCGATGTGGATCATGAATGATGAAACCGCGCTGTTGCTGCGGACGCTGAAGGATGATGCCGGAAATTACATCTGGAACCATTCTGACGGAACGATTCTCGGCAAGCCCGTAATCATCTCTAATTTCATGCCCTCTGCGGAAGCAGGGGCTACGCCCATCCTGTTTGGCGATTACAGCTACTACTGGGTAGTCTGCCGCCGTCCGCTCGGGATCCGCGCTCTGTATGAGAAGTTTGCGGAGCATGACCAGATCGGATACCTCGGTGTGGAGTATCTCGATGGGCGGCTTGTCCGCCGCAAGGCGGTAAAGGGTCTCAAGATTATCGCCTGACACACCGGCAGCCAGCTGCCTCTCTTACTCTGTGGCTGGCTGCCTCCTCCTTAAATGACAATCCACGCTAAACCGACAATAACCGCTGCAATGACAATCCCATGACAACAGGAAATGCCGCCCGTCCGGGCAGAAGGGAGATTACATTATGGACAGAGAGCCTGTTGTCACTGTGGAGAAGATCATCGGTGATACGGTTTACATCGTGGAATATACAGTCAGTGAAAACGCGAAAGAAAGTGCCTACGACAAGATCAGAAAACTGATCCTTAACGATTCTGGTACTATCGTAGAAAAAGCAGCGTCCTGACCGGAATGAGTTGACTTTCGGGCGGTTTAGAGCGAACATGAACTACCGCCCGAAGTCTGTCAGAAGGGAGGAATAATGAGCACAAGACAGACATTCGCTGCGGCGAAGAATGATAAGATCACAGCCCTGTACTGCCGCCTCTCTCGGGACGACGAGCAGCAGGGGGATTCCAATAGCATCAAGAACCAGAAGGCGATACTTCAGAAGTACGCTGATGATAATGGCTTTGGAAACACGGCCTTTTTCGTGGATGACGGTTTCTCCGGCACCAACTTCGACCGCCCGGATTGGCAGCGCCTGATGGCGTTGGTGGATGACGGGCAGGTAGGAACAATCATCGTAAAAGATATGAGCCGCCTCGGACGCGACTACCTGAAGGTCGGCATGTATACCGAGATGGTTTTCCCCAACGCTGACGTTCGGTTTATCGCCATCAACAACGGAGTGGACAGCGCGAACCAGGCAGAGAACGACATGACGCCGTTCATCAATATTTTCAACGAGTTTTACGCCAAGGATACCAGCCGGAAAATCCGCGCTGTGTTTAAGGCAAAGGGGCAAGCTGGTAAGCCGCTCTGCACAAACCCTCCGTATGGGTATGTGAAAGACCCGGAGGACAAATTGCATTGGATTATCGATGAGGAGGCGGCGAAAACCGTGAAAGAGGTGTTTCATCTGTGTGTACAGGGATATGGCGTATCACAGATTGCCAATGAGATGAGCAAGCGCCATGTGCTGAATCCTACGGCCTACGCCAAGGCAAACGGCAGGGGCATTTCCGATAATCGGAACGATACAGATGATTACACATGGATTTCCAGCACAATTTCCCATATGCTTTCCCGCCCGGAGTACCTGGGGCATACGGTCAACTTCAAGACCTACCGTAAGTCCTACAAGCAGAAGAAGCAACTGAAAAATGATCCATCAGAGTGGCAGATTTTTGAGAACACCCATGAGGCAATCATCGATCAGGAAACTTACGACATTGTCCAGCGTATCCGAGATGGAAGGCGCAGGTGGACACCGATGGAAGAAATGCCCGTCCTCTCCGGGATGGTGTTCTGTGCAGACTGCGGAGCAAAGCTGTACCAAGTGCGAGGGCGCAGTCTTCCTCAGAGTGAGTACATGGTTTGTGCCACGTACCGGAAGAAGGCAAAGAGGTATGCCCGTCACACCAGACCCGCAATTCTATTATTGAGACGTTGCTCCTTGACGGAATCCGCTCGGTGACGTCCTTCGCCAGAGAACACGAAGATGAGTTCGTGGAGATGGTCACGAAGAAAAAGCGGACCGAGGTTGACCGCAGCCTGCGCGACGGGAAACGTGAACTGGAGCAAGCGCAGACCCGCATCCGTAAGCTGGACGAAATCATCCAGCACTTGTATGAAGACAACCTTGAGGGCAAGATCAGCGATGAGCGTTTTATGAAGCTGAGCGAGAACTACGAAAATGAGCAAAAAACGCTCGAAAGCCATGTGGCGGAACTGAAGAGCCTGATTGCCTCGGAACAGGAGGCTAACATCAACGTGGATAGGTTCCTCGGTCTTGTAAGGAAGTATACGGACATCAAGGAACTGAACGCAGAGATCATCAGGGAGTTCGTGGATCGGATTTACGTCCACCAGACCGAACGCATCAACGGCAGAAAGATTCAGAGGATCAGGATCGTGTGGAACTGCATCGGGGAGTTTACACCACCGGTGCCTGAGCCGGAAAAAGAAACGGCGTAGCCGTGGCTTACGACTACGCCGATTATTCCGGGATTATAAAATCCCTAAGTTGCACCCTCTAAAAGGCAGCCTCTTTTTTTTAGTGGAAAAAACTATCCAAAGCAGGCAAATGCCATGCCAGCAGCACGCGTTAGTCGTCCGTTTGTTCCTGATGATATAATCATATACACTCTCGTGAGACCGGCAGCATGAAATTATTTCATACGCGCTTGAAATTCGTGAATTTTACTATAAGGCAGAAGAAAACTATAATGAAAGTACCACTTACAATATTAAAGAAGGAAGGAGGCTGCTAAAAAGGATACTGACAGAATCTTCTTAACTGCCTGTACTCGCCGGGCAAAAGGAAGAATGTTGGGAAGAAAACCAGAGAAGGATAACCAAAAACCATTATTATGTTTGCTCCTAAGAGAATGCGCGCGCGTACCGGGTTAAAACATGGCAGACGGTACGCAGCGCGCAGACTTCATGAGTAAGACCTGAAATGTAAAGCTTCCCTCAGGCTTTAAACTGACAGCGAGAAGAGCACATGCCTTGGCAAGATCATAAAGGACAGGGGGGATTTACCGGGTGAACCTGAAATATTTGCAATACTTTGTAGAAATCGTCAAAAGACAGAGTTTTTCAAAAGCGGCAGATGATATCTATATCACGCAGTCAGCCCTGAGCAAAGCTGTCAAAAGGCTGGAACAGGATCTGAATGCCGTTTTGATCGACAGAACAAATAAACAATTCAAACTGACAAACGAAGGCGAGATCGTCATGCGTGAAGGGGAGATCCTTCTGCAGTACATCGAAGAAAGCAAGCAGGAGCTTTTCAGAAAAGTACATCGCAGCAGAGGCAAGATCAAGGTCGGGATACCGCCGGTGATCTCGACAGCCTATTTCAGCTATCTGATCTATCAGATCAGAGAAAAATATACGGATATGGAACTGGAAGTGATCGAGGCCGGTGCCCAGATCGTCCAGTCCATGGTAGATAACGGAGAAATTGACATCGGCGTCGTCATCCTGCCCATCTATTCACCGGACAAATACCAGATCTTTCCCGCAATGTCTTCGGAAAACGTACTGATCGTCAATAAGAATCATCCCCTGGCCGACCGGACCGAGGTCGCCTTCAGGGAGCTCAGGGATGAAAACTTTCTTATTCTCAATAATACCTATATGCTGCATGAAAAGATCATTACCAACTGCGAGACGGCCGGCTTCTATCCCAATATCACAACTCAGAGCTCCCAGTGGGACTTCCTGGCGGAAATGGTCGCCCTGAATCAGGGCATCAGTATCCTGCCCAAACCGATCGTCAAAAAATTCTCTTCCGGGGAAAAGATCCGGATCATCCATCTGAAGGATCCGCACTTCCCCTGGAACATCGCCATGCTTGTCAAAAAGGAAAAACTGGTCACGGAACAGATGATACAGTTCATCAGTTATGTGACCGAACATACGGATTATATGAATGAAATCATCAATTGATGTTATCTGATCAGGGGTCTGTGAAAGCAGATCCCTTTTTTTGCGGCGCCTTGCTATGAAACAAATTCATAACGATATGAATTTAGTGAATATGCACATGAAATAATGTCATAGCCGCTTGAATTTAGTGAATTTTACTAAATAGTAAATGTTTTATATAATAGCCATGACTACTTTTCATTCTTTGTCCACTTTGCACTGTTAACCGGAAAACCGCTTTGAAAGGAGGAATGGATTTGACGATCAAAGACATGAAAATCGGTGACTGCGCCAGCATGACAAAAACCGTTTCAGAAACAGATGTCTATCTGTTCGCGGGGATTACGGGAGATCTGAATCCTGCCCACACAGATGAGGTATCTGCTTCAAAAACAATGTTTAAATCGAGGATCGCCCACGGAATGCTGGGTGCCGGATTTATCTCTGCCGTTCTGGGCATGCGCCTGCCGGGCCCCGGGACCATCTACCTGGGTCAGACCCTGAATTTTACCCGGCCTGTCCGTATCGGTGACACCGTTACAGCCACGGCGACGGTCAGGGAGATGAACATTGAAAAAAACCGCGTGATCATGGAAACGGTCGTGGTCAACCAGGACGGCGAAGTCGTCATTCAGGGTGAAGCCACCGTCATGCCGCCGAAGCAGGCCGCCTCATAAAGATCCGCTTTGAGAGAGGAGAAATCACATGTTATCGGTATTAGCAATTGTCATATCTTTACTGCTTCTGATCTATCTGGGCTATAAGGGCTGGTCTATTGTCCTTCTGGCCCCGATCCTGGCTCTTCTGGCTGCCGTTCTTACCGCCATCGTCAGCGGAGAAGGCGCCTATGTCCTGGCAACCTATACGGAAGTCTTCATGGTGAACATGGCCAATTACGTGAAGAGCTATTTTCCGTTCTTCCTGCTCGGCGCCATCTTCGGCACCGTGATGGACCAGTCCGGTTCCGCCAAATCTATCGCTGAATTTGTCTCAAGAAAACTTGGCCACGGCAAAGAAGCCCTGGCCGTTGTATTAGCCTGCGCGATCATTACCTACGGCGGCGTCTCCCTTTTCGTCGCGGCATTCGCGATCTATCCTATCGGTGCCGTCCTTTTCAGAGAAGCCAATATCCCCAAGAGATTCCTGCCGGGATGTATCGCGCTGGGCGCCTTTACCTTCACTATGACAGCCATCCCCGGAACACCGCAGATCCAGAATACGATCCCGATGAGATTCTTCGGGACAGATGTATTCGCGGCTCCGGTCCTCGGCATCATTGCTGCCGTCATCATGTTCGGCGGCGGTATGATGTGGCTGACACGCCGTATTAAACATGCTGTGGCTAAGGGCGAAGGCTATGGCGATCATCCGAATGAAGTCCTTGCGCAGATTGATTCCGCGGATCTTCCTTCCTTTACCTTCGCGATCATTCCGGTCATTCTCGTGATCGTCATCAACTTCATTCTTTCCAAATTTGTCTTCGTCGAGGCACATGCGGCCTCCTACACTTATCTGGAAAGCTTCAATGCTACCCTGTCAGGCGTCGCCGGCACATGGAGTCTGATCGTTGCCCTCGTGATCGGTATCATCTCCGTTATTGTTCTTAACTTTAAAAAGTTCAAGAAGAGCGTTGTGGAGATCCTGAAAGAAGGCGTCGGAGGCTCCTTCCTGGCCGTCATGAATACCGCGTCTGAGGTCGGTTACGGCAACGTCATCAAAACACTGGCCGGATACGCGATCATCGCCAATGCCATGATGGCCCTCTCCGCCGGCAATCCGCTGATCGGCGGCGCCATTTCCACCTCTGTGCTCGCAGGTATCACCGGATCCGCCTCCGGCGGTATGTCCATCGCCCTGGCTTCCTTCGCGGAGACCTTCTCCGAACAGGCCGCGGCTCTGGGCATCAGCCCCCAGGTTCTTCACAGAGTCATTGCCGTGGCCTCCGGCGGTATGGATACCCTGCCCCATAACGGCGCAGTCATCACCCTGCTTGCTGTCACCGGCATGACCCACAAGGAATCCTACGTGGATATCGGTATGAACACCGTCGTGATCCCGCTGATCGCGTGTGTGGTGATCATCATTCTCGGAACGATCGGCCTTTGCTGATGCATACGACTTCTGATTTTTACACTAAAGAAAAGGACAGATGCTTATGGTAAAAGTAATGACAGCCGAAGATGCTGTAAAAACCTATATCAAAGACGGTATGACGATCGCGACGAATGGTTTCGTCGGCGCGGTCCAGCCTGAGGGCATGATGCGGGCCATCCAGGCCAGCTTCCTCCGGGACGGCACACCCAGAAATCTGACGCTTCTTCACGCAGCCGGACAGGGCGGCGGAAAAGATGCGGAAGGCAATGTGGTCGGCCAGGTCAACCGTCTGGCTGAAGAAGGACTGCTGAAATGCGTGATCGCAGGCCATTATTCCCTGGCCCCCAGAATCCAGAAGCTCGCGATGGAAAACAAGATCGCGGCCTATAATATGCCGCAGGGCTGTCTTTCGGAACTCTTCCGCGAGATTGCCTCCGGCCGTCCGGGTCTTCTGACCCACGTAGGCCTGGATACCTTTGTCGACCCTGATGTCGAAGCCGGCATGCTTAATGACAAGGCGCGGGAAGCCGGCAGCTATGTACAAAAGGTCAGCTTCAATGGCGAGGATAAGCTCTTCTACCCCAGTATCCCCATCGATGTGACCCTGATCCACGCGTCCTACGTGGATACCATGGGCAACTGCTCACTGGAACGTGAAGGCACACTGGCTGACATCCTTCCGATCGCTCAGGCCGCTTACAACTCCGGCGGCAAAGTCATTGTGACCGTTGAAAAGAGCCACTTTGTTCAGTATGGAACCCTGGATACACGCCTGATCCAGGTGCCCGGCATCTACATTGAGGCCGTCGTCCTCGTGGACCAGGCCTGCGCCAGGCAGACCAACGGCTCCTACCATAATGAAGCTTTTTCCGGCGAAAAGAAAATCCCCCTTTCCGCAATGGATCCCATGCCCATGGGGGCCAGAAAGATCATCGCCCGTAGATGTGCCATGGAGCTTAAGGCCGGTGATGTGGTCAACCTGGGCATCGGGATGCCCGAGGGCATTGCCAATGTGGTCGCCGAAGAAGGTATCGAGGGCATGGTACTCACCACCGAGTCCGGCACCATCGGCGGTGTTCCGGCCTCCGGCGGCGACTTCGGTGTCACCACAAATCCCGACTCGATCATCCATCAGAGCTTCCAGTTTGACTTCTATGATGGCGGCGGTCTTGATATCGCCTTTCTCGGCCTGGCTCAGTGTGACAGCCACGGCAATATCAATGTTTCCAAATTCGGGCCGAAAATCGCCGGATGCGGAGGTTTTATCAACATCACCCAGAACACACCCGTCGTCATCTTCTGCGGCACCTTCACCGTCAAGGGCGGTCACAAGAAATTCCTAAGGGACGTCGAGCAGATCACCTTCTCCGCCGAATTTGCCAATAAGACCGGCCAGAAAGTCCTTTATGTGACCGAATGCTGTGTCTTTAAGCTGACCAAAGAAGGCGTTGAACTCATCGAAGTTGCTCCGGACATCAGTATCGAGAAGGACATTCTCCCATTCATGGATTTTACACCCATCATGAAGGATGTCCGGCTGATGGACGAAAGGATCTTCAAGGACGAGGTCATGGGCCTCGCCTGATACCCATGTTCACTCTCATACCCCCTCCCGCGCTCTTAAAACGCGGCATATAAGAGGCCCGGAGAGAAATGCCAGTCATTTCTCCCCGGGCCTCGTTCCTGTCCGTCTGTTAAAAATCCATCGCCATTCTGCCGGATTCTTCCTCATCCAGCTCCGTCACCTCCGTATCCATGACACGGTAGACCCGCCGGCACATGTTCAGCACACTGGGCCTGTGAGTCGTCACAATGCAGGTCTTGTTGGGCCGCTGCTGAATAATACTGCGTAAAACGTTCCGCTCAGTCGCCACATCCAGGGCACTGGTGGCCTCATCCAGAAGCAGGATCGGCGCGTCACGCAGGATAGCCCTGGCTATGGACACACGCTGGGCCTGGCCCTCGGACAGGCCGCGTCCCCGCTCTCTCACCACCGCATTGATCTGATCCGGCATCTTCTCAATGAAATCCCAGGCACAGGCGACCTTCAGAGCCTCAATGATCTCCTCATCCGTCGCGTCCTCCTTGACCATCCGCATATTTTCGGCAATGGTGCCCGACACAAGGGTATTGCCCTGGGGCACATAGGCAAACAGGTGGCGCGTGTTGGCATTGGCGTCCACAAACTGACCGTTGGAAGCCATGATCTTCACATGTCCCTCCTGAGGCCGGATCAGGCCCAGGATCAGGCGGATCAACGTGGTCTTGCCCTCACCCGAGGGGCCCACCAGGGCCACGATCTCACCGGGCCTGGCCACAAAATCCGAATTGGTGATGACCCTGCTCTCTTCGATATAGGAAAAATCCACCTCATCAAAAACAACCGTATAACCATCCGCCATGTAGGCGTCCAGTTCACTGCTGGCCGGCGTATGCACCTCCTTGGGCAGATCCACCAGCTCCTTGATCCGGTGGGCGGAAACCGAGCTGCTCAGGAAAGAAGGAATGATGGAAACCACGTTGTTGAAGGCATTCGACAGGTTCGACCGCTGGGTCAGGAACAGAGTCATGGTACCGTAGGTAATGGTCCTGGTCCAGAGCAGCCACAGACAATAGAGGAAAGCCAGCATCTGCACACCCAGACCGGTCAGAGACATGAAGATATTGGTCTTAATGGTGAACATATTGTACTTCAGCTGCAGATCCCGAAAGAGATCCTGCCAGGTACGCATTTTGCGGCCGTACTGGTCCGCGATGCCGAAGGACTTGATGGTGTCGAAATTATAAAAGGTCTCCAGCTCGAATGTGATCATCTTACTGTTCATCTCCCGGACCTTGCGCTTATAATCCCGCTGCTGCTTGACGACATATTTCGACATCAGCAGCATGATGGGCGCGCTGGCAAAGGCGATCAGGGCCATGATGTGATTGTAATGCCAGATGACCACAAAGGTGGCGATGAAGTTATAAACGGCGATGACGATCTTGGGCAGCCAGTTGATAGCGTTGGAGCTGACCGTCTCCACATCCGTGTTGAAGCGGTTCATGATATCGCCGGTGCTGTAGCCGTTGAGGGCCATCCAGGCCGCGTCGATGATCTTGTCGAAAATATCTGCCTGGATGTCCTTATTGATAAAAATACTGAGCCTGGCCGAAATCCTGCTGATCACACTGTTGAAGGCCAGACTGAACAGGGCGCTGCCAATCATGACCACGATCAGGGCAGGCAGACGATCCGTCTGATAGCCCGTGATGATATCGATCAGATATTTGCCGGCAATGCTGCTGACCAGCCCCAGAGAGGAACTGGCCACACCCAGGAAGGTGTAAAAAGCGATGGCGCCCTTGTATTTCTTACTGTAGGAGAAGATCCACCGCCAGTCGTCGATGATCTCTCCGAAGGTCCCGTCCCGCCACCTGCCGATCAGGATCGACAGGGACTCAAAGGAGGCCCCGCCCTTCTTTTCTCTCTCATTCTCTGCCATGACCAAACTCCCTTGTTACGTATATTAGTCAACATTTTTCCGCATGTGTGTTTTATATTATAGCACTTCCGAAGACAAGATGGGGAAGGGATTTATAAAAACATCGCATTGCAGAAAATAGTATATATTGAGCTGTCGACAGTTATGACAACTACAAAAACAAATAGCTTTTGAAGACGGGGGCTGTTATAATGAAAGCAGCTTCAAAAAGGCGTCTGATCACCTTTCTGCCCGCCCATCCTGCGCCTGTGATCTCGAAAAAAAAGACCCGGACAGCCGTCTACTGCCGGGTATCAACAGCTGAAAAAGGTCAGCTGGCCTCGCTGGAAAATCAGAAAAGGCATTTCAAACAGTTGATTGAGAGCCGTGAAAGCTGGACAGAGGCAGGCTTTTACTGTGACGCCGGCCTCTCCGGCACCGGCAAGGTGGCGCGTCCGGCGCTTGAAAGGCTCCTGAAGGACTGCCGGGAGGGCAAGATTGATCTGGTCCTGACCAAGTCCATCTCCCGTCTGGCCAGAAACACCACGGATATCCTGACCATCGTCAGGGAACTGTCAGCCCTTGGCATCCCTGTTTACTTTGAGCGAGAAAGGCTCCACACCGGAGACTGCGGTGGCGAACTGCTGCTGACCCTTCTGGCCGCTTTGGCGGAGCAGGAATCCAAAAGCATTTCGGAAAATGTCCGCTGGCGCTTTGAAAAAAGATGCCGCCGGGGCATCTTCCGCTTCTCCCGGCCGCCCTATGGCTACCGCCTGGAGAATGGCATGCTGTATCCGAACCCGGAGGAAGCCGCCGTCATCCGGGAAATATGCGCAAAGCTGATCGCCGGCAAGGGGACCTGCGTGATTGCCAATGAACTGAATGCCGCAAGAGTCCCCACCAAAAGAGGGGGCCGCTGGCACGGCGACACCATCCGGCATATGCTGAAAAACGTCCTTTTGCAGGGGGACCTTCAGCTGCACATGCATGACCACAGCTGCTGTTATATCAGGGAGCATCATGAGCCGGTCCTGTCCCGGGAGCTTTTCAGAGCCGTGGGCGAAGCCCTGGCCGCTAAACAGAAGCCACGCTCTATTCCATCTACACCTAATTCGTTCGAATAAACCGAGATCGGAGGCTCTCATGGAGGATAAGCAAATCAAATGGACACCGGATACATCCGGTGAAAGGTCCGTCAAGGTCATCCCGGCCCGGGAAAGTGAAGATGATACTCAGCCCGGTTACGGGGCGGACGGCCTGTGCCGGACTGCCGCCTACTGCCGTGTTTCCACTGAGCAGGAGGAGCAGGAAAGCTCCTACGAGGCCCAGATCAATTACTACACCGACTATATCTACAGTCATGAGGACTGGGCCATGGCAGGCATTTATGCCGACGAAGGCATCTCCGGCACGGGCACCCGGAAAAGGGAAGCCTTCAACCGCATGATCAGCGACTGCATGGATGGGAAGATCGACCTCATCGTCACCAAATCCATCTCACGGTTCGCCCGAAACACCGTCGACTGCCTGAAATACATCCGGCAGCTGAAGGATCTGGGCATTGCCATCTACTTCGAAAAGGAAAACATCAACACGCTGGATGCCAAGGGTGAAGTTCTGATCACCATCATGGCCTCCCTGGCCCAGCAGGAAAGCCAGTCCATCAGTGACAATGTCCGCCTGGGCATCCACTATCAGTTCCAACAGGGCAAGGTCCGCATCAACCACAGCTGGTTTCTGGGTTATACCAAGGACAAAAACGGCCGTCTGGTGATCGTTCCGGAGGAAGCCGTCGTCATCCGACGTATCTTTGACGACTTTCTGGCAGGAAAAAGCCCCCGCCTGATCGCGACGGAGCTGGAAAAGGAGGGTATAAAAACCGGGGCAGGACGGAAAAAGTGGTATGAGAGCACGGTAAGATCCATCCTGTCTAACGAGAAGTATATGGGCGATGCCCTGCTGCAAAAGACCTGTACCGTGGATTTTCTCACCCGCAAAAGGATCAAAAACCGCGGAGAAATGACCCAGTATTATGTTCAGGGCGACCATGAGGCCATCATCTCACCGGAGGTCTTCAGTCTGACCCGGGGAGAGCTGGAAAGGCGAAAGCAGCAAAACACGCCCGAATCAGAAAGCTTCAGGAAAAGCCGGGAAAGCGCCCGCTATGCCCTGTCCGGACGGATGTACTGCGGCTACTGCGGCGCCCCCTACCGGCGGCGTAAGTCCGGCGGGTCCGATCAGCATATCATCTGGCACTGCGAGGAACGTTTAAAGAAGGGGACGCCCTGCCGGGGCCGGAATGTCCCTGAAGAAAAAGCGCGAAATGCTTTCCTTCTGGCCCTAAAACGGCTGCCCGGTCAGAAAAAATCCCTGCAAAAAAGGCAGGCCAGGCTGCGTGACAGCCTGATTCCTGCCTATGATAGAAAGCTTAAACCTGTCGATGAACGCATCTCCCGTCTCCTGTCCGGGATCAGCAAAATCTCCACCTTGGCGGAAAGCTCGCCGGAGGACGAAAGCGTCCGTAAGGATCTGGCGGATCAGATGCTTCTGCTGGAAGAAGCCAGAGAGACCCGAAAAAGACTGACCCTGGAAAGGGCCGGGCTGGTCCGGGAATCGGCCGTCATCGGCCATCTCCTGGAATACTGTGAAGCTGCCGGCACCTCGGAGCCGGTCTGGGACGAAGCCCTGGCCATGCGGCTTCTGGATAAGATCACCGTAACAGAAAAGGGCTTTAAGGTTCAGTTTAAGGCCGGCAGACCTTATTCTGTCTGACCGTCCGTTTCTCACCATTCTTAAAGCAGACCAGGTAAGCATCCTCCAGAACCCGGACCCGGTCCAGGAGCTTTAAAACCTCTGCCTCGCGATATTCCGTCGCAGCTTTGAACTGTCCATCTGCCTCCTGACCCTGAATAAAGGCCAGGATCTGAGCCAGATGGGCTTCCTCCAGGGCGTCGCGGACGACCTTGCCCGCGCTGTCGGCGATGGACCGCGCGTTCGCGGTGAGGAGTTTGATGCGGCGGAATCCTTCCAGCCAGCCCTTTTCCGGGCCGAACTCGGCCATGGCCTGCTGGAGAATCATTTCGTAACACTTGGTGATGGAGCCGGATTTTGTCGGGTCGGCGAGCACGAGAGTGCCGAAATATGCCGGATCGGTGAGGTCGGTCCAGTTCTGC